>JAEYVS010000227.1 GCA_023429265.1 Bacteroidota bacterium
CGCGAGGTATATTGTTGCTGCTACGCTGGGACAACTTGCGAAGGAAGGAAAAATCAAAACGGATGAGGTAGTGAAGGCAATTAAGGCGATGAAGCTTAAGCAGGATAAGGCGAACCCTTTAGTTAGTTAAAAGTTTAAAGTTTAAAGTTTAAAGTTAAAGTAATATAGAATGGCTAAGGAAATAAAATTACCGGAAGTTTCGGATAACGTGGAAGCCGGGGATGTGGTGAAGGTACTGGTGAAAGCGGGTGATAAGATCGAGGTGGATCAGCCTATAATAGAACTGGAGACTGATAAGGCGATGTTCGAGGTTCCGGCGAGCGAGGCAGGGACAGTTGCCGAGGTAATGGTGAAGGAAGGTGATAACATTAAGGTTGGCGCGGTTATATTGACGGTTGAAAGTGGTGATAGCAAGGAGAGTGGAAGTAAAGAAGAAAAACCGGTAGAGAAAGATGAAGAGAAGAAAGAAGAGCCAAAAGAAGAAATAAAGGAAGACAAAAAGCCGAAAGAAAAAGAAACGGAAAAGGATTCCAAAGAAGAGGCGGGGACCGAAGAAAAGGAAGAATCCAAATCGAAGGAGACAGCAGAACCCAAAGAAGAAGATATCGATGAGAATAAGAAGGAATATTCAGCAAAGCGAGAGCCGAAAGATGTGCCTTTAGAAGAGTCTCCCAAGAATGAGGGGAATAAATCAGATGGGATCCCTGCGCCTGCGTCACCGAGTGTGAGGAGGCTTGCAAGGGAGCTAGGTGTGGATATCAATGATGTCCAGGGTTCCGGTACAGGCGGAAGAATATCGGATGAAGATGTGAAGGCTTTTGTGAAGGGTGTAATGCAGGGCGGCGGAGCGGCTGTGAGTTCAGGCGGCGGAGGCGGTTTTGCTCATAAACCATTACCGGACTTTAGCAAGTGGGGTCAGGTAGAAACGGAGAAGATGTCGAATGTAAGAAGAGTGACTGCGGAGGGATTGAGCCATGCGTGGGGTACGGTGCCAATGGTAACGCAATTCGATGAAGCGGATATTACCGAGCTGGAGGCATTCAGGAAAAAGAATGCGCCTGCAATAAAAGAGAAGGGCGGACAATTGACAGTGACTGCTATATTGCTCAAGGTGGTGGAGGCAGCACTGAGGACATACCCGCAATTCAATGCTAGCATAGATATGCAGAAGCGTGAGATAATTTACAAGAAGTACTTTAATATTGGGATAGCGGCTGATACGGACAGGGGTCTGCTTGTTCCCGTGATAAAGAACGTGGATACGAAGTCACTGACGGATCTTTCTATAGAATTGTCCGAGATATCCGAAAAAGCAAGAGACAGAAAGATAACCCCTGAAGAAATGGATGGAGGTAACTTTACTATTTCTAATCTGGGTGGTATCGGAGGGACGGGATTTACTCCTATAGTTTATTCACCACAGGTAGCGATACTTGGAGTTTCGAGAGCGAGCTATAAGCCGGTTTATACAGATGGAGAGTTCGTGCCAAGGTTTGTGCTGCCATTGTCGCTGACGTATGATCACAGGATAATCGATGGAGCGGATGCGGCAAGGTTTTTGAGGTGGATATGCAATGCGTTAGAGAGTCCCTGGTCAATGTTATTGTAATATTTGCCACAGAGACACAGAGGGCACAGAGTATAACCTCACCCCTGCCCCTCTCCTTAGTAAGGAGAGGGGGTCGAGAATTTTGGAGTGTGATTATCGCCTGACGGCGGTAAGAAATTGAGTTGGATGAGGCGGCGGAGAGGATATTGGAGAATGTAAGTTAGAGTGACAAAGATAATTTCGACTTCCAGGAAATCATTAAAATAAACCGAACACTGAACATTGGAAACTGAAAATTTACATTTAGTAGTATTAGGGGCGGGACCCGGGGGTTACGCGGCGGCGTTTTTGGCGGCGGACCTCGGGATGAAGGTAACGCTGATCGATAAGGAAGAGAACCCGGGTGGAGTGTGTCTTTACAGGGGATGCATTCCTTCGAAAGCTTTGCTGCATATCGCGAAGGTAATACGCGAAGCTGAGGAGATGAAGGATTGGGGTGTGGACTTCGGGCAGCCGAAGATCAAGCCGAAGAAAATAACCGCGTGGAAAGACGAGGTTGTAAATAAGAACACGAGCGGGCTTGGGACTTTAGTAAAGCAGAGGAAGATTGAATATTTGAGAGGTGAAGCGAAATTCCTGGACTCAAATACGCTGGAAGTAAAGACACAGGACGGAAAGACTGAGAAGGTTGAATATGACAAGCTGGTTCTTGCGACGGGTTCGAGGCCTGTTAAGATTCCAAATATCTCGATCGATAATCCAAACGTATTAGATTCGACCACGGCTCTGGATATTAAAGAAGTGCCGGGAACGATGCTGGTTATTGGAGGCGGTTATATTGGGCTTGAGTTAGGCTCGGTGTACGCAGCTCTGGGAACGAAGGTGACTGTGGTAGAGATGTTACCTCATATATTGAATGGAGCGGACAGGGATCTTGCGAGGCAGTTAGAGCAGAAGCTGAAGAAGGAAATGAAAGAGATAAAATTGAATTCCAAGGTAGTGGAGCTGAAGGTTGGTAAAAAGGGGTTAGATGTCTCAATCGAAGATAAGGACGGCAAGAAAACTACGGAAACTTATGATAAGGTACTGGTGTCAGTGGGAAGGAAACCTAATTCGGAAAATTTAGGGCTGGAGAATACAAAAGTTAAATTGAACGAGAAGGGTTTCATAGAAGTAAACAATAAATTGCAGACGGCTGACGAATCTATATATGCCATTGGCGATGTTGTCGGAGAGCCTATGTTAGCACACAAGGCATCACACGAAGGGCGTACCGCGGTGGAAGTGATAGCAGGGCATAAAGCGGCATTCGAACCGGCTGCAATTCCAGCGGTGGTGTTTACAGATCCGGAGATCGCGTGGTGCGGGCTTACGGAGACTGAGGCTAAAGAGAAAGGTATCGAGGTGGAAATCGCTAAATTCCCGTGGGCTGCATCCGGGCGTGCGGGTACATTAGGGAGAACTGACGGGCTTACGAAGATCATAGTCGAGCCGAAAACAGAGAGAGTGCTTGGAGTGGGAATTGCAGGACCGGGCGCGGGTGAATTGATTGCCGAAGGAGTGCTTGCGGTAGAGATGGCTGCGAATTTGACTGATATCAAGATGTCAATACATCCACACCCGACATTATCGGAGACTGTGATGGAGGCGGCGGAGGTATTCTTTGGGGAGAGCACGCATTATTATAAGCCGAAGAGGAAGTAAATCTTCAATTATAAATGTTCAATGTTCAGTTTTAAAAGCTATCCAAAACGGTAGCTTTTTTTATTGTCTTTTAGAGATTCACCCCCGAAGACACAGAGTAAAGACTTAGCCACGAATTGACACAAATTATCTCGAATTGTTTTTATTCGTTAATTCTAATCTTCTCATATTTTATCTAATTCGTACGAATTTTTATTTTGATTCTAAACCCCTCTGACATGGTAAGGAGAGGGGGTTGAGAATTCCCGATTAAATTCTTACCGCATAAGACGCAAAGGTTTTCGCGAAGGGCGCAAAGAGGGGATTAGCAACCCCAAAGGGGTCCTTTCTGGAGAATCAGCACTAACTTACTCGAACTTTATATTGTGCTTTCCCAAGCAGGGGCTTGGGAAAGAGGAGATTAAAACCATAATAGCTTTGCTATTTAATAAGCAGCCGCCGCTCAATCGGGATTACTTGTCATACCAAAGCTATTTAACAAGCAACCGCCGCTCAATCGGGATTACTTATACATAGCTAAAGCTATTTTATAAGTAACATTTTTCTGGTTTGGGAGAAGTCACCGGTATTGAGTTTATAGTAATATACTCCGCTGGAGAGATCAGCACCATTAAACGAAACTGAGTAGGAGCCAGCCGATAACTGCTCCGACACCAACGACCTGACTTCCCTGCCGAGGAAATCATATACCACCATACTAACATTGCTGAGTTTAGGTATGTTAAACTCTATATTAGTTGACGGATTAAATGGGTTCGGATAATTTTGATTTAGAGAGTATCCTTGGGCGATAAAATTGGGGTCAGTTATTGAGGTAATGGTACCGCCGTTTGTCGTTTTCAGGATCTTACCGCTCCAGGAGCAAGCGAATCCTTCATTTGGTGACGTAAAGGCTATCCCATATAAAAACTCGTTAAGGGCAGTCTGCTGGATAGTCCAGGAGTCACCTGCGTTTGTAGTCTTTAGAACAATCCCGTGATCCCCTCCTATATAACCTGTGTCCGGTGTTGGGAAGCTGATAGAAAACAGGGCTTCGGTGGTGCCGGTTGTCAGCATAGTCCAATTCGCACCTCCATCAGTTGTCTTTCTCACACGTCCTATGTCCGCAATAAGGTAACCTGTATTTTCAGATGTAAACTTTATATCCCGGAAAAATTCGACAGGAGGTATTACACCTACATCGAGTTCGGACCAGCTTGTCCCTGCGTTAGTAGTCTTTAAAACGACCGGCGCTCCCGATACGAAACCTGTATTTTCATTTACAAAGAAAGGCTTGTACAATTGAGTACTGCTTCCTGAATTCAGTGTATTCCAGTTAGTGCCACCGTTTGTTGTTTTATAGATCCTTCCACCGCTTCCGCAGCAGTACCCTGTTTGTGAATTGATGAATTCGAGTCCCCATAGCTGTGTGGTGGTATCAGAGGTAGGCTGGCGCACCCAGTTGAGTCCCCCATTAGTTGTTTTAATAATAATTCCGAAATTACCACTCATAAAGACGGTGTCGGGATGAAGAATTTCGATTGCCATAAAGCGGGTGCCGGTAAATCCGGAACTTTGGGAAGTCCAGTTAAGTCCGCCATTGGTTGTTTTGTAGATATTCATCGTAGATCCATTATAGAGAGTGCTGACGGTATAGCCTGTGTTTTGATCGTAGAATTCGATTTCGTGAAGCGACTGGGATGGATTGAATGATGCGATCTGAGTCCATTGTGATGATGCGTTTGAGTAAAGTGTCAAAGTGATTATAAGAAGTAGTATCTTTTTCATAATTTAGTTTGATTTTTTATGCTATGTAAAAATATAAGGAAAATATTTGAAAAGATTCATACCACTACCTCTCCCCGCTTCCCGATTTTTTTCTTACCGGAAAGACGCAAAGGTTTTCGCAAAGGGCGCAAAGAAAGATTTAGCCACGAATTAGCACTAATTTACTCGAATTAATACTGAATGCTTAATTCTAATTTACACGGATCATAGCAAATTCGTACGAATTGCCGGCTTGGTTAATTGTTTCTAAACCCCTCTGACATGACATCTGCTCGCACACTCGCAGGTCATGTCTTCTCCCCTTTGTACAAAGGGGAGATAATAAACTCAGTTATTTCCTTACCGCAAAGACGCAAAGAAATCTTAGCCACGAATTGACACGAATTTTCTCGGATTGTTTTTAATCGCTTATTCTAATTTTCACTTATTGAATCTGATTGTACGAATATTTATATCCGGATTTAAAAACTGCAAAATCTGCATTCCCAAGCTGGGGCTTGGGAATAAGTAGATAAAAGATTTTCGCAAAGGGCGCAAAGAAAGATTTAGCCACGAATCAGCACTAATTTACTCGAATTATCAATAATCGTTTATTCTAATTTTCACTTATATTACTTGATTCAAAAGAACATAAATACCGTTTAGAATTAGGGAACAAGGGTAAGAGAATATTGGTATATTTGAAAAAAGGTCAGGTTTATGCAAATTACAAAATGCTTTTTACTTATTGTTTTTGTGCTGGTTATTGGATTTCAGAGCGGGTATGGGCAGTCGCCGTATTATTCCATCGAGGTGATGGTTCCAACAGAGGAGGGGTATACTTTTTCTTATTCGAGTTCGCTGTGCGCACCAAATCCGCTTAGTGACCGACAATTATTTACCGGGGCGATTTCGAATGTAGACTGGGGCAAGGTGAATATGAACGACTATGAGTGCAGCAGACTACCAAATGAATATAAGGAAGGGTTTAAATATGGTAATCAAATCCACGTATTCGAATATATCGCCAACGTTACAATCATAAAATCTGACGGCGAGAACCTTGAAAAGATGGAGATAGTGTTTCCTTTTAAGAAGGAATCTTTTGTAACACGTGTGGATCTGTGGATGATAGAGTTTAAGCCGGGGGTATATGATCTTACGGATGCATTTGAGTATGATACGACCAAGCATTTGGTTATGAGAGTTAAGGATGGGTATGAATGGTTGGATGTGAGAAGTAGTAATTTAATGTCATATTAGACTTAATTATTTTGAATCAACGTTCATAAATTTTGTCTCCGACGGCTTCTTTTGCTTGCCCAAAAGAAGCAAAAGGCCCCGGCTTAATAAAAATTGCCTAAATTTCCCGTGTTCTGCACTCAGAGAAAAAAACTCGCCTTCGAATATCAATATAAAATATAAAAATTACTATGGCTCAGACAGTTTTTCTCTGCTTCGTCACTGGTCGTGACGAAGACGCTTGAAACCGGCAAATTTTTTACGGCAATTTTCATAATGCCGGTGTTTTAATCCCCTACGGTGAATATGGGACAAACAACAAAGGAACTAATAAATTATAAGTTTACTCATTGACTCTTAAGGGCTGTTGGTTTAGAGAAGAAGTTTATTTAGAAGTTGCTGAGGTCACGTCCGAAGATGGAGGTCATTATCCAGTCGAATAGGACGTGGATCTTGTTGCGGAGACCAACGAGCTTGGTGATATACGCGCTGCGCCAGAAGAGCCAGGTTTTGAAGCCGGTGCCTTTGAATCCGGGTGTATCGGCGAGGGCTTTATTGCTTCCGATGTAGGCAAGCATCCCGAGGTCTTTGTAACGGAATGGTTTTGTTAGCTTTCCTTTTGCGAGATTATTCAGGTATTTAGCCACAAAGTATCCTTCACGCTGGGCGACCTGGGCGGTCGCGGGCAGAGGGTAATCCACAATTTCCGAGCAGTCACCTACCGCAAAAATGCCTTCATATCCCGGGATTTTGAAAAAAGGGTCGGTGATGATCTTCCCGCGTTTGTCTTTATTGAATGGAGTTTCTTTTATGAACGGGAGCGGGGCATTTCCGGCTGCCCATATGAGAGTAGAATATTTTATTTCAGTGCCATCTTTTAGGGTGATATGATCTTTTTCGACTTTCGTAACGAGTGAATTCATCCTGAGCTTGATCCCCGAGGTATTGAATATTTTCATCGCGTAGTCGCTGAGCTTTTTGTCGAAATTGGTGAGAATTTTATCGGCGGCATCCACGAGAATTATTTCGGCGTATGGGAGGAGATCGGGATAACTTTTTTTAATGTCTTCTTCAAGGAGGTCGTGGAGTTCCGCAGCGAACTCTACTCCGGTGGGACCGCCTCCGCAGACTACGAAGCGGAGCTTGTCCCGGCGTTCCTCTTCGGTGAGGTCAGGGAGCGAGGCATCTTCGAATGCGTCGATGATGCGGACACGGATACGGCGCGCGTCACTGAGTTCACGCAGGTACAGCGAGTGCTCTTTAACTCCCTCTATGCCGAATGTATTTGTAATCTCCCCTACCCCTATGACGAGGATGTCATAAGTGATGTCGAACTCTTCGCCTGAGTCTTTATCGAGACATTTTATGGTTTTATTCGTAGAGTCAATGCTGAGGCATTCACCCATATAGAACTGGACTTTCCTGATGGTACGTATGGGCTCAATTATACTTCGGAACGCAAGAGTACCGACGGTGGTGCTGGGAAGCAAAGGTGTAAAGAGAAAGTGATTACGCGGGCTAATATTGATTACGTCATAGAGGTCCAGGTTAATTTTTTTAATTACGCCATATGCGGCGAAACCTGAACCGAGGATAATGAGCTTTTTTTTGGATTTGGGGCTCATATTGTGTGTTTATCCAAAGTTAATGAGTATAAATGAGAGAAGGGATTGAATAATTTTGGTATAGTTCTTCGCCACAAAGACACAGAGACCACAGAGAAGCCAGTTTTATATTTGTCAATGAATGAGTAATTTTGAAGAAAAGTTTATAATGAAATCATACAGGAAAGAGTTGTGGTTTGAGGTGAAGAAGCGGAGGGAGCTGATCAATATCACTCCTGATGTGGAGAGATGTGTATCGGAGAGCGGGGTGATGGAGGGGCTCGTGCTGTGTAATGCGATGCACATAACGGCGAGTGTATTCATCAATGATGATGAGAGCGGGCTGCACGAGGACTATGAGGTGTGGCTGGAGAAGCTTGCTCCGGAGAAACCTCACTCACAGTATAAGCATAACGGTTACGAGGATAATGCAGACGCGCACTTGAAGAGGACTATTATGGGCAGAGAGGTGGTCGTGGCGATTACGGAAGGCAGGCTCGACCTGGGACCGTGGGAGCAAGTGTTTTACGGGGAATTCGATGGGAAGAGGAAGAAGAGGGTGCTGGTCAAAATCATTGGGGAATGATTTTGACAATTATCAATTTTCCGTGTTCAATGTTCAGTGTATGTTGAGATCCGTAAGTAATTTCGTGATGGTGGTGGATTTGTTTCTGGCTTTGTAGAAGAGTCTTTCTTTGCAGCGGTAGCCGGAAGTGGCGGGGAACAGGAGCTGGAGATTTTCTTTCAGGCGTTTGCTGTTGATTTTGCTTTGTGTGATGCTGAAATGGGATTGGAATACTTTGAGTTCGGTGTCCTCTTTTTGGAGAAAGCGCATTTCTGCAAGGTGATTAATTACAGTCTGCATAGAATCGACAGTTCCGTTCCATTTGATCTTTGATGTATAGTCGTTTTCGATGGCGAGTTTTTTCCCGGTGAAGTGGGCGAAGAATTCATCGATATCGCAGGTGATGATGTTTTCGGAGCGTAGGAGGCGATAGAATTCCTGAAGCTGCCGTTTGAAGCCGTACCAGTAGATTTTGTGCATATGTAAAATTGGTGAGATTTTTGAAGGTATTCAAGGGAAACTTGACTCCTACTGCAGGAGCAGAACATACGAGATTACCGGATTGAGGGCAATTCTCTAAACAAGGACGAGTTAGCCACCAATTAACACGAATTCTCTCGAATTACACGTATTTGTCGTGGTGCATTCGAATTTTCACATATTGTTTCTTATTCGTACGAATTGGTTACTTATAAAATAGTGATTTAACCCGGGATTTTCTCACCTCTCCCCTGCTTCGATAAATCGAAGCTTCCCCTCTTCCCCGCTTCCGCGAGGACAGGCTCTTGTTAAGGAGAGGGGCTTGAGACAAGGTTGTGGCAATTCTGATTCTCTGCGAATGACAAACAAAAAACCCCGGGGTTGCCGGGGTTTTTGAATTATTAACAATACGATCTGTGTATGAAAATATTATTTAGTTATGTCCGGTATCTTCATATTTTTCGGGTCGATGTTCTTCAGATTTTTCATTCCCTTCATCATATCTTCCATATCGATGAACTCCACGTCTTTGGGGACATCGAAGTCGGACTCTGAAAGACCGGGATTGGTATCAAACTGAGTCGCAATCATAGTCATTTCCTTGCTTTTGATTGCGAGCACGGCTTTTTTCTCGTAAACTGAAATAGTAGTACCTTTACCGGTGTCGTATATCTCACATTCTTTTCCAAGAATGGTTTCAGTACCAATCATTTTGTATTTTTCAAGGTTCTTTTCCACGTCAGCCATACTGTACTCTTTATCCTTCTGGTATTCATCTACCTTGAGTTTGAAGCCCTGCTTCTGTCCCTGCAATTCCATTGTAGTGTATACATAATCACCATCATACAGCGCTTCGGCGGTGCTATTTTCCATATCGGCTATCTGTCCTTTCATAACGGTTTTCATATTATCACCGAGCCTGTAGAGGGTCATAGTTCCGTTTGATTCAGGACCTGACATACTATAGGTAATCACAAATTCATTAGACGATAAATCCATATCTCCGCTGCTCTCATTATCGCCCGATTCATTTTCACCGGATTCGGTCCCGGATGTTTCGGTATTGTCACCCGCTGTCTTATTCTCGTCTTTACTACAAGCAGAAAGTGAGACCAATGAGATGAACAACAGCATTAACAAAGAGCTTTTAAACAAACTTTTCAAATTATCCATTGAGCAAACCATTAAATTTAAAAAAATTAGTTTAATTGAGCGTCGAGCTTGCTCAGGATGTGATCTTTTGGTACTGCACCTACAATCTGGTCGACCACTTCGCCATTTTTAAAGATGAGCAGAGTTGGAATGCTTCTTATGCCAAACTGCATTGCTACCTGCTGGTTATTGTCAACGTCAAGCTTTCCAACTTTAACTTTTCCGTCGTATTCATTAGCAATCTCTTCCACGATCGGAGCGATCATCTTACACGGTCCGCACCACACAGCCC
>JAEYVS010000039.1 GCA_023429265.1 Bacteroidota bacterium
GGACTCATTAAAATCTTGAGAAATTCGTCTGTAACGCGTTCCTGCGAAACAACCCCGTCTTCTTTGAGGCGGTGCTTCATTTTGGTTATTGCCTCGTAAGTCACAGGATCGATCTTAAAATCGAGGACTGAGGCAAACCTTATTGCCCTCATAATGCGAAGGGGGTCATCGTCAAATGTCTTTTCGGGTTCGAGGGGAGTGCGTATGGTCTTATTCCGGAGGTCTTCCTGTCCGTTAAAGAGGTCAATGAGTTCACCAAACGATGTTTTATTCAGCGATACCGCCATAGCATTAATGGTAAAATCTCTCCGGGCGAGGTCGTCTTCCAGTCCGGAAAATTTAATATCCGGTTTGCGTGACTCCCGATTGTAGCTTTCCTTTCTAGCAGAGGCAAACTCAATTTTATAGACATTATGATTAAGCAGTGCTGTGCCAAATTTTTTGTAAATTGCATTAAGGGATGTATTAAGTTTTTCCGCAACTTTCCCGGCAAATTCAACGCCGTCTCCCAGGACCATTATGTCAATATCAGGGGAAGTATTCCCGAGAAGATTATTTCTGACGTAACCACCTACAACATAGACACTGAGATTCATATCATCAGCTATTTCTCCAATTTGCCGCAGTATTTCATCGCGAATCTCCAAATCAGGCAATGGTTTTTTTGATGAGATTAAACGGTTTTTCTCCCGCGGATGGATTTCCAATTTCCATAATGTGGTATTGTCTTTCGCCTGTTTCGGTAAATGGAAATGAGCATCCTGAAGAATTGATAAAAAAGCTGCCTTTCCTGGCATATGTATCTGTAATGTGAGTATGCCCGTGAAGCACGGCATTAACTTTTTTCTTCTTAAATAGTTCGAACAACTCTGACTTTTGGTGGAGCCGCATTTTTTCCTGCTCGGATTTCAACCATAAAGAATGCTCAGGGTGCGCTTTTGATTCGCCCGGTTTATTAAAATGATGATGTATCAATACAAGCTTTATCTTATCTTTAATTGATTCATTCGCGAGGAGATTTTTGATGGTTTCGAATTGGGACTTGCTAACGTAGCCGTTCGTTCCAAGAGGATTCATATACTGAGAGTACTTTGCGACAGAATTAATTCCTATGACAGCACATTGCTCATTAAGGACTTTGGCATAAGGCAGGAAAGAATTTTCACCAGTGAGCGTGTAATCAAATGTTTCAATGAATGAATCATAAAATTGGGTAAGCTTTTGATCGTAATTAAGCTTCCGGCAATGTACCGGGTACAAGTAAAAGGGGAGCTCCGGTGACGGACCACCAAAAATATCGTGGTTTCCGGGTATAACACTGAGCTTATGCGAAGAAAGCAAATCGAATTCTAATAGTAATGCCCTGATATACTCATAGTCTCTTTCATCCGCATAGTCCGCTATGTCACCTGTAAGAACGATATGGTCACATCCGGAAGAAAGAGCGTCATCGACAAGCTGTCTGAATTTCCCGAGATTTGGCTCCGGATTGTCATACTTTATGTGCAGATCAGTAATATGCGCTATTCTATACATTAGATATTGTTAAGTTAGATATTGTTAAGTTGCTTTAATGAACTATCTACTTCTTTAATTATTTTTCCGGCTACCTCGATAGCCTGTTTTCCGTCTTCAAGTGTTACCAGAGGTTCCTTATCCTGAGTAATGGAAACAAAAAAGCTCATTAACTCAAACTTAAGAGGGTTTATGTCGTCTATAACAGGACGTTCATAAATTACCTTCGCCCCGTTTTCGAGCTCTATGCCTCCAAGCCCAAAGGATCCTCCTTTCTTAGAATCATCCGTGGAGAGCTTAAAGACTTCAGAGAGATTCTGAAGGAAGTCTATTGAAATATAAGCATTTTTCTGGAAAATTCTCATCTTACGCATTTTAGACTGCGAAATACGCGAGGCTGTAACATTTGCGACACATCCATTCTCAAATGTAATTCGGGCATTAGCAATGTCTATCTTTCCCGTAATAATGGCTACGCCATTCGCATCAATCTTTGTAACGGGTGATTTAACAAGATTCAGAATTATGTCGATATCGTGAATCATCAGGTCGTGAATAACGGATACATCAGTCCCGCGAGGATTGAACTGAGCCAGGCGATGAGACTCTATGAATATAGGAGCCAGGCTATATTCATCCAGGGCAAGGATAGCGGGGTTAAAGCGTTCGATGTGCCCTATCTGAATTTTAGCGGGGTTATCTTTTGCAAGGTCTATGAGCTTTTGAGCTTCTTCAGCATCCGACGTTACAGGCTTTTCAATAAAGATGTTTATGTTTTTTTGAAGAGCTTTTTTTGCAATCTCGTAATGAGTGGATGTAGGAGTTACGATGATCAATGTATCAGATGATTCGATGGCTTCATCCAAAGAATGGAATGCTCTTACTTTTTCATCTGAAGATACCTGTGAAAGATTTTCGGGATCAGTATCATATATTCCGATAAGATTGATGTTCTCGTTTTCACCTGCTATCTCTTTCAGGATGCGAAGATGGGTTTTTCCAAGGTGTCCAACTCCGATTAAACTTGCATTGATGTATTTATTCATCTAAAGTTATTAAAATTCTAATTTATTTTCCCGGTTCAGCGTGAATTATCACGTTTGTAATATTCGGATTTTGTTCTTTTAAATTAAGATAAATTTTACTTTCCAGTAATGTAACAAGATCGTGAACTTCTTCAAATGACAATATGGGCTTGAATTCACAGGAAAGAGATACCCTAATCTTACCGGCCGTACTGATGACTTTTAATTCATAAAACTCATTAACTTCTTTTACATTTTTAAGGACTTTATGAACTTCCTGAATGACAACTCCAGATCTCTCCGTGATGTCGATTGTATCTAAGACTACATCCCCAGGTTCATCTATGTGTATTTTCACTTTTGAAATAACAGGGATCTTCTCAATGATCCTTTCTTCTATCTGAGTAATGATATTATGAGCGACGACCATATCATTCGTGGATTCCACCTCGACGTGGAGCTCCGTGAAAATCTCGTTATCTATTTTATGTGAGAAAATATCGTGTGATCTCATTCCAAATTCATTTACGATCATTTTAATCTTATCATTGATCGTTTCTTTATCTGTCTCGATAGGTTCTGCGTGGATGATAATGTCGGCATTCGGGGCAATTTCCTTAATATTGCGTTCGACTGCGTCTGTAATCTCGTGCGCCCGTGAGAATGGTATTATGCGGCTTATAAATATAGTCATATCGATGAAAATCCGCGCGCCTGTGCTCCTTATTCGGTAAGTGCTTACATCTTCCACACCTTCAACCTTTTTAGTCTCTTTCAGTATTTTTTCGGAAAGTCCTTCGGGGACTTTATCCATCAGGGAGTTAAACGATTTTACGGCAAGGTTGAATCCAAGGTAAAGGATAATGAATGAAACCAGTATAGCCCCAATGGCATCCGCGCTTTCGTTTACCCCAAAATAGGTCAGCAAGAGCGCGAGAATGACAACTGATGAAGTAAGGATATCTGACGAGAAATGAAGTGCATCTGCTTCGAGAGCCTGGGAATAAGTTTCCTTTGCAATTTTTTTCAGAGCCCGGCTTCTACGCCAGTCTATAAATATTGTAATAAGGAGAACGCCGATAGTCCATAAGCCTATATTCAGGTCAGGCTGTTTTCCAAGAAAAAGGCGGTTTATCGCTTCATATATAATATAAGCGCTTGTCGCGAACAAGATCAAAACCTGGAATAGCGCGGAGAAACTTTCTCCTTTATCGTGTCCGTAATGGTGGTCATTATCGGGCGGTTTAGACGCGAACTTGATGAATATGATCGTCATTATGCAGGCAATGATGTCAATTGCCGAGTGAAAGACTTCGGACAGAACGGCAAGACTTCCGCTAAAATAAGCGGCAATGACCTTGATGATGGTTATGAACAAAGCTGCCCAAAGCGAAGACTTTGCCACCGCGATCTTTTTGCGTTTAATGAGTTCGTTATTTAATTCAAAGCTTTGTTCCAAGCAGCGCTGATTTATCGATTTTATTAGTAGTTCGCTGAGCAATGAATACACCAATCAATGTTATTACAGCCCCTAACATAAAGTATGAAGAGAGCTCCTCACCCAGTAATAGCCACGAGAATACGATGGTAATGATAGGGGAGGTGTTTGTGAGTGTTGTGAGGGTGCTTGTGTTAATGATCTTTGTAGAATACGTATAAATGAAATACCCTCCGAAAGCAACAACAACCGATAGATGAAAGAACGCAAGCCATCCGGTGGTGGTAACCCTCGCGAAACCTGTATTTGTAGTGTCAAGTAGGAATACAGGTACAAACATAATCATCCCCATTATAAATGCTATCGTCGATGTTTTGAGAGTGCCGTATTTTTCCACCATACTCTTGCTGAATACGAGATATAATGACCAGCTGAAAACAGCCAGGAACAGGAGTATATCACCTATGAGTATGGATTCGTCCGGCTTGACGAAGATTCCCTCCCAGAATATTACAAGTATTCCTATAATCGAAAGTGAGATGGCAAACAGCTTTTTGGCGGAGAACTTATCGGATTTGATGAGTATCGAAGTAATAAAAACAAACAATGGAGTGCACGCATAAAAAACACCCGAGTGTGAAGCCGTGGACAGCTTAACACCATACAGAAAGAAGAACTGATTAACCGGTATGACAAGCGCGCCAAGTAATAAAAACAACGGAATATCCTTTTTATCTATCTTAAAATTCTTACGCTTAAAACTCTTACGGCTTACATAGAAAACAATCAACAGCAGCAGGGTAGCCAGCCCGAACCTATAGAATGCCAGTGAGAGAGGTGATATCTGCTGAACGGCATATCTGGCGGCAATGGGCGTAAAAGCAGCAGTGAGCGTAAGAAAAATTATAATAAAAGCCTTTTTCATTCAATGCCGCAGTTAGATTCTTTTGCAAACGCAAACGGGACGGATTTTTTCCGCCCCGATAAAGTATAAAATTGTGTAATGAATTACTTAGAAGCGGAAGTATCGCTCTTTTTATTTTTGAGCGATTCCTTGATCTTGTTCTTTCTTGCGTCTTTAGCTTTTTTGTGCTTCTTGATAGCTGTCTTTTTTGCTTTGTTCATTGATATTATTTATTGTTATTGTTTTTTATTAATTACTTTTTTTATTATGCTATTGTAACCTGTTTTTCTAGATATACGTCTTGAATCGCATTTAACAGTTCAATGCCGTCATTCATAGGTTTTTGGAATGCTTTTCTACCGGAAATCAGACCCATTCCGCCTGCGCGTTTATTTATAACGGCTGTCTTTACCGCTTCCTGCATATCGGAGTCACCTTTACCGGTGGACGCTCCTCCTGAATTAATTAACCCCGCTCTGCCCATATAGCAGTTTGCTACCTGGTACCTGGTGAGGTCAATCGGATTATCTGTTGAAAGCTTATCGTAAACGAGCTTGTGTGTCTTTCCAAATTTCAGAGCATTGTAGCCGCCGTTGTTTTCGGGAAGCTTTTGTTTAATAATGTCGGCTTCTATGGTTACGCCGAGGTGGTTTGCCTGACCCGTAAGGTCGGCAGAAACGTGATAATCTTTTTCATCGGTCTTGAACGATGAATTTCTCAAGTAACACCATAGGATAGTTGCAAGTCCAAGTTCGTGTGCGAAAGCAAAAGCCTCTGAAACCTCCTGTATCTGTCTGGACGATTCATCTGAACCGAAGTAGATAGTTGCACCGATAGCAACAGCACCCATATCAAATGCCTGCTGAACATTACCGAACATTATCTGATCATACTTATTAGGGTATGAAAGAAACTCATTATGATTTACTTTTACTACGAATGGAATCTTATGGGCATATTTCCTTGCGACTGAGCCGAGAACTCCGAGCGTAGAAGCGACAGCATTACATCCGCCTTCAATGGCGAGCTTAACGATGTTTTCCGGGTCAAAGTAAATTGGGTTCGGAGCGAAAGATGCTCCTGCGGAATGCTCAATACCCTGGTCGACAGGGAGAATTGATACGTAGCCAGTTCCTGCAAGTCTGCCGTGATCGTAAATTGATTGAAGATTCCTTAATACATTTGGGGTTCTATCGGAGCTAACCCAAACTCTATCGATGAAGTCGCTTCCCGGAAGGTGAAGCATATCTTTTGGTATAGTAGTACACTCGTGTGAAAGTAAAGATTCATCCTTTCCGAGTAACTCTTTTATTTTGTCGATCATTTAAATTTATTTAAGTTGTTATATTGCTTTTGAAATTTTGATATTAGTCTCACCATTCTCATTCCTGGAAATATAATCCGATTCAAAATCCAGGTTCACGCTTCTTATAAAACCCAATCCTTTGTATTCATTCTCGTGTTCTTTCGCGGCACTGCTGATGAATCCGGTTTCTTTTTCGTCGGTGTAGATTTTGTCGTCCGGTGAAATTGCCGAATCAGAGGATATCTTTACCATTTGTTTTGGTATCTTTCCCTGTGAATCAAGCCTCGCAATTACTTCCTGTCCTATATAACATCCTTTTGTGTATGAAATGTATTTGTTAAGCCCGCATTCGACGGGATTAATCTGTTCGTTTATCTCATTTGGGGCAACCGGAAATCCGTGTTCTATCCTGAATAAGTTGTACTCAGATTCAGACAGCTCCTGGAACTCCGAAAACTTTTGTTTTATTTCAGAGAGTTTTTCTTTTACTCCTATTAGGATTACTTTCCCGAATGCAAAATCGTCAAAGTAAGCGGTTACTCCGGCAATATCAGAAATCCTATTATTAGTATCGATCCCGGAATTCAAGATATTATTTACGGTTTGGATAACATCAGCACCGAAAAAATTCAAAGAACCATATCCTGTTTGTTTAGTGAGGGCTACATCATCCATAATGATATACTTATCCAGATGCTCAATTATCTTATCTTCGTAACCGGGGGAAGTAAGCATTAACATACCATCATTCCAGTTAATCAGGGTAACTATATCAATGATCCTGCCCTTATCATTTGTAAAGACTGTTTTTTTGTATTCTCCTGTGGGAAGTGCAGCAAGGTCATTCGTGGACATTCTATTAAAAAAATCCAGTGAATCTTTTCCTGATACGTGAATACAGCCGATAGGGCTTTCAAAGAAACTTAACATACTAATTCAAAAATATGGTTATGGCCATTATCGTAAGTATAAAAGTCGATGCAGCCAGCGCCAGAAAAAAGATCTTTTCGAAAATTCCCGCCAGCTTTTGCTCGTCTTTCCTTACTTTTACGGTATTTCTTGTTTCTTCCAGCATAGCATTAAATATATAAATTATAGGAATTAGAATAAATGTAAAGAGATATGACTGATTCACTCATTTTTTGCGAAGAAAATCCTGTTAATTCATATATTTTAACCTAACCCGGTAAATTCACTAAAGATTGAAATTATAATAATGGTCTTTTTTAGGATTATAATATTTATTATTTTAAAGGTTTGTATTAAGAAAGTACTCAAAGTAAAGCATGGCAAAGAAAACTCATTCTCCGGACGACAAGATTCTGGAGATTTATTACAACTCCCTGAATTATTTTAACAATAATAAGAAAAGGGTTTATACGATTTTAGGGATTGCAGCTGTAGTTATAGCTATAGTGTTCATTTACTTTATGAGAAAGGGTGAGCAAAGCGAAAACGCGATGATCGAACTTACCAAAGTATCTGAGATTTACGCAACCGGCAATTACCAGGCAGCCATTAATGGAGATTCACTGGGATACTCAAAAGGACTGCTTTTTCTGGTGAATGAATTCGGTTCAACCCAGAGCGGTGAAGTTGGAAAAGTAATGCTCGCTAATTCATATTATAACCTCGGTGATTATGGTAACGCCGAACGGTACTATAATGATTATTCGGGTGATGACCCAATCCTTAAAGCTGCCGCAATAGCAGGTGTTGCCGCGGTAAAAGGCGCAATGGGAAATTTTGTTGAAGCCGCAAAGGAATATGAGGATGCTGCAAATGTAAGTGAATTAGTGGCTTTGAATGATGAATATCTATTCAGTGCTGCTAAGAATTATTCATTGGCAAAGGATGTTGAAAATTACAAAAGAGTTTCAGAGATGCTGAAACAGGAATATTCCCAGTCGCCATACATAATGCAACTACAAAGGTACGAAATTAATTAAAAATGAGCCTTAAAGATAAAATAAATGACGATCTGAAAGCCGCTATGATAGCGAAGGACACGGTACGCACCGAAACTTTGCGTTCCATCAGGGCTGAGATTTTAAAAGCTGACAAATCCGGTTCTGATAGGGAGATGAATGAAGAGGAAGAGATAGAGATGCTTTCAAAGCAGGCAAAGATGAGGAGAGAATCAATCGAACAGTTTGAGAGTGCAGGAAGGACTGATCTTGTTGATAAGGAGAAGGCCCAGCTTGAAATTATCGAAGCCTATCTTCCTGAGCAAATGTCACAGGAAGATGCCGAAAAGGTCATTGACAAGATAATCTCCGATACCGGGGCAACAGACCAGAAGGATTTTGGGAAAGTAATGGGTGCCGCAATGAAAGAGCTTAAAGGCAAAGTAGACGGAAAAGTAATTCAGGATATAGTGAAATCCAGGCTTTCTTCATAAACTCCACAAACGGAGGAAAGCTGGTTGAATAAATTAGACATATTAATTGCAGTCATAGTAGCAGTTCCCGTCCTAATAGGCATCTCCAGCGGTTTCCTTAAAAATCTCTTTGGATTCATCGGTATAATAGCCGGTTTAATCATCGCGACCAGATTTAATGAACAGATATCAGATTTCTTCATTGCTATGTCCATACCCGGCGCAATTGCCAATAGTCTCGCTTTTTTGGGAGTCATAATCTTCTTTTACATTGCCGGCGGATTCATTGCCAGAAAGTTATCAAAAATTAATTCATTTACGTCTTCACTCGATAGACTTCTGGGAGGAATCTTCGGAGCTTTACAGGGATTGGTTATAGCAAGCCTAGTATTATTATTTTTGAAATTCTTTAATTTTATTTCGGTGGAGGCTATCGCGGGATCATTGCTGTATGGTAAAATTGTCGGGATCGCACCGGAAATATTAAGAATACTTGGGAATATGTTTCCCTTTATCAGGTCCACATTTGAAGGATCTGATTTTTTTAAAGTGAATTGATACGAATTTATATAATGGATCTAAATACAGCAAAAGAAAAATTAGAGTTTAACATAGTCACCGACAGGGTAAGAAGGCATATTACGTCCGGTTTAGGGGAGAGACTTCTGGATAATATTCAGTTTTTTACAGATAAATATGACCTTGAGTTTGAACTCGACAGGGTGTCCGAGGCAAAAGAGCTCATACATTTTGACGGAGGGATAGATCTATCGGGCTTAAAGGACATCTCAGGTGTTCTGAAAAAACTGAAGATAGAGGGACATTACGTTGCGCCAGAGGAATTTTTATGGATACTTGAATTTCTAAGGGTATCCAGGAGAATGAAGCAGTATTTTTCTTCCAAGGAAAGGAACGAGGATGATAAATTCCCTAAACTGATAAAGCTTGCCGGACCGATTTTTACGGATAAGATACTCGAGCATAACATAGATATTACGATCGATGAAACAGGAAAGGTTAAGGACTCTGCTTCGTCAACGTTAAGACAGATACGAAGAGACATTATTGCAAAAGAAGAGCATTTGAGAAAAACCCTCGCTAAGATATTAAAGAGTTATTCAGAAAAAGAATATTCCCAGGAAGACATTATTACACAGCGTGACGGACGGATGGTAATCCCGGTAAAGGCGGAAAATAAAAGGAGTGTGCCCGGGATAATCCACAGCTCATCTTCATCGGGTGCTACCGTATTTATAGAACCTGGTGAAACCATTGACGTGAATAATGACATAGCTGAGCTTCATTTTAAAGAAAAACGTGAGATTGAAAAGATACTCCGTGAACTCTCAAAGCAGGTACTGGACCATATCGACAGCCTGGAGATAAACTGTGATGTGATGTCCGAACTGGATTTCCTAAATGCCAAGGGAAGATACGCTGCAGAAAGTATAGCGATAAAGCCATTTTTCAACGATAAAGTGGTACATCTGGAGAATGCCTATCACCCTGTATTGCTGATAAACCATAAGCGTAATGAAGTAGTCCCTTTGAATTTAAAAATTGGAGATGAATATAACACACTTATCGTTACCGGACCGAATGCGGGTGGTAAGACTGTAGCTCTAAAGACGGTGGGGTTATTGCAGTTAATGTTTCAATCAGGAATGTTGATACCCGTGTATGAGAGAACATCGATGAGGATGTTTGACAAGATATTCATTAATATAGGCGATGAGCAGTCAATTGAGAATGACCTCAGTACATTCAGCTCGCATTTGAGATCATTGAAAGACATTGTTGATAATGCGGATGAGTCATCACTCATTCTAATAGATGAGATATGCAGCGGTACAGATCCTAATCTGGGGAGCGCGTTATCGGCCGCAATATTGAAGGATTTTTCAGAAAGAAATGCTATTTCAATTGTGACCACGCACATAGGTCAGCTCAAGAACTTTGCATACAATACACCAAACATAGAAAATGCGTCGCTAGAATTTGATCATAAGACGCTATCTCCGAGCTTTAATTTTATTACCGGTCTGCCGGGGCAGAGCTTTACATTTGAGATAGCAAGTAAATTTGAATACCCGGAGAAATTACTGGAAACCGCCAGGCAGTATGCGGATAGTTCTGAGACCAAACTCGAAGAACTGCTGAAGGAGCTTTCTGAGAATAAACAGTCGTACGATGAGCTGAAGAATAAATTTGACAGGGAGAATGCCAGGCTAATGGGACTTATAAATCTCTATCAAAAAAAGAATGACGAGCTTGACACAGAGACAAAGGAAATAATTAAAAAATCCAAAGTTGAGGCAAGGCAGATACTGGATGAAGCAAATAAATTGATAGAGAAGACAATTAAGGAAGTTCGCGAGAACAAAGATTTTTCTCCAAAAGGTGTAAAGGATGAATTCAAAAAGATAACTGAAGAAATAACTGAGATCAAGCAGTCTGATGAAGAGAAAGCAATTGGGGGAGAAATAAATGTTGGTGACGGTGTGAGACTAATAGGTACTAATACTACAGGAACAGTACTCGAAATCTCAGGAAATAACGTGCAGATAAATGCCAACGGGCTTACCTTAAGGGCAAAACTATCAGACCTTGAAAAGATAAGTAAAAAGGAAGTAAAAGAAACGTATGCTTACGTCCCCTCTGAGATAAGTACAGAGGCTGTGAAAAATTCACTCGATTTGCGTGGGATGTACACAGACGAAGTGGAAAACTACATTGAAAGGTTTCTTTCGGATGCATATGCAGGCGGGCTAAAGGAAGTCCGGATAGTGCACGGCAAAGGAAGCGGGAAGTTGAGAGCTGAAGTTTCAAGAATTTTGAAATCAAACGGAATGGTAAAATCTTCAAGGCTTGGCGGCTTAAAAGAAGGGGATTCCGGCGTGACTATAGTGGAATTGTAAATTCACACAAAAAAACTTTTATTACTGTTATATTCAGATATGAGCATTGGCGACAAAATATTGGTTGTAGATGACGAACAAAGTATCATCGATACCCTTAAGCTAATTTTGAACCACGATAATTACCAGGTAGATGGCTGCCTTGATGGGGCATCTGCTCTGAAACAGGTTAAGGAAGAGTCCTACGACCTGATACTGCTTGATATTAAAATGCCTCGAATGGACGGGATGGAAGTCCTGGACAAGCTTATGGAGATGAATCCCGATGAGGTAGTAATAATGATCTCCGGACACGGTAATATAGAGACAGCTGTAGAAGCCACAAAAAAGGGAGCATACAATTTTCTTCAAAAGCCACTTCCTGATCTGCAGGAACTGAAGATAATAGTCAGGAATGCGATCGAACATAAGAAATCCAAAGATGAGCTAACAAAGCTCAGACAGGAACTGATAGAATCCAATGTCATTATAGGTGAGAGCGAAGGAATAAAGAATGTAGAAGGACTTATAAATAAATTCGCTAACCTTAATTCCAATATTATTATAACCGGTGAGAGCGGTACCGGGAAAAAACTTGTAGCGAAGCAGATACATTTATTATCTTCAAGAGCAAATGAGCCATTCATAAGTATTAACTGCGCTACTTTAAGTGAATCGAACATCGACAACGAACTATTCGGCAAGACGGATGATGGAAACGTAATTTCCTTCGGCAAGCTCGAGGAGGCTAACGGCGGCACAATATTTTTCGATGAGATCACTCATCTGTCAGTGGATTCGCAGGCAAAGATATTGAAGGTAATTGAAGAAAATAAGTTTTCACGTCAGGGATTCGAAAAAGAGGTTGAACTTAATGCGAGGTTCATTTTCTCGACAAATAAGGACCTTCTTGTCGAAATTGAAGAAGGTAGATTCCGTGATGATCTATATCACCGTATTCACGTTCTTGTTATCGATGTTCCTCCTCTAAGAGAGAGAGCAGGGGACATAGATCTCCTTGTTAAATACTTCACGGAAAAGATATGTACTGCCAATAATATCCCTTGCAAGCACTTCTCTCCGCAGGCAGTCCAGCTTTTAAAAACCTTTCGCTGGCCCGGAAATATACGTGAGCTGAGAAATTTGATAGAAAGGCTTATATTTACCGTCAATAAAGACACAATAGATGCTGAGGACATAGACATCCCGGGCTCAAGGCATTCGAAAGTATTATCTGACCTTATCAATAAGAATATGTCACTCAATGACTTCCAGAATGAGTCAGAGAAGCTATTTCTGATGAAAATGCTGAATGATTATGATTATAATGTTACTCAGACATCGGAGGCATTGCAGATACAAAGAAGCCATCTATATAAGCTGATGAATAAGTACGATATACCACTACCGAGTAAAGTAAAATAGATCAATTTTCCCACTCAATTTTTTTAAACTTCTTACATCAATATTTTGTCCCATAATAGGAACAATCTTAAGTTTTCGAGGTTAAACTATTATGAAAAAAATTATTGCTATCTACTTTATATTGCTGACGGTTACATTGTCAGGTTGTGACTTTCTGGACGGGCTAACCGACCCTAATTATGGGAGCCCATTCGGCTATAATAACAGGGTTACATATAAAGGTTATACCTATACGAATAACTACGGAAACTCAGTTAATGACAGGTACATAACATTTACCGGAATCGGAAGCACAGGCTACATAAATGGTGAGAATGCTTATGGGATAATTGACTCTACTTTTTCGTACTCACATAATTATGGAATTGGAAGCCTCAGACACACTGATACTTTGTATTTTGCAGAGGATTACGGAGGTAATATTAAATTCTTATCCTACGGATATTACAGGATTATTCCCAGATGGATCGATTTGATTACAATTGCCGATACAAACAGATATACATATCAGAACTATGATGAAACAATAAACGGTCAGAGATGGAAACTCCAGATAAGAAATCACCTTACATACACGCAGGTTTATACCGGGTTTGGTAGTTTCCCAGCTTACAGGCTAGAACAATACCTTGATTACGATGCTCCATATTCAACAACTCTAACGATAGTATGGTACTGGAATGTAAATTATGGATTAATGATATACGATGAAAGAAGGAGCGGTTTGATTTACCAGGTAGCAGACGAAAAGAATTTCTAAACAAAAAGCCCTCTTTCGAGGGCTTTTCTTATTTTTCTAACCAATCTTTTCGTCTTTCTTTTCTTGTGCCGTCTTTATCTTTACCTCTTACGTCTTTAAATTTTTTCCTCAGTTCCTGGTCAAACTTTCTATTGAATACATATGCCTCGGCTATCTGTTTGGAAGTAAGAAATGTTTTCAACTCTTCGTATTGCTCCTTCTTTGCGTTGGCGATTTGAATGTCATAGTCCAGCAGCTCATTGATTTTTGTGTCGATATCCGATGCGTCAGGATTTTGTTCGATGTACTGATATGCTAAGCGTTTCTGTTTATTGAATTCCTTTATCTGATCCATAGTTCTGGTAACGACATCAAAAAGTTTATCAGTTGTCGTTTCATCAAGATTCATTTTTTCTTTCAGCTTTTCCTTTTTCAAGGCAATAAGCTTCTCCCGGAAATCTTCTCTATTGATGGGTTCTCTGTCCCTGGGGGGATCATCGACCTGGGAATACCCGGAGGAAACAGTTAGAATGATAAAAGATAAAATGAGTAGGAGATTCTTCATAATCCCTCTTTTTTTATGTAAGATGTTTTTAATATTATAATTGCGCATTTGCCATGTAATTTAATAGTTCGTCCTGCTGCTGTAAAGTAAGCTCTTCCGCCTGTTCTTCGATTTCATCTGCTGCTATGGGATAGGAAGCGTTATCATAAAGTATTTCTTCCAGCTCGTCGCTGTTTTCATCAGTAACGTTTAGAGTTGAACTTCCGCCGTTATTTTCAGTGGTTACGTACGCGTCGTATAGCCTGTTTGGTTGTACGATGTTGTTTGCATTCTCACGGTCAGGTATGGTATTCTTTTCAATTGTATCCTCAGTATTTGAGCTGATATCATTTTGAATGGGATCACGATCGTTGCCTTCAGTTACTACTTCCTGCTTAGTGTCTTGTTTGTCTTCGGTCAATATTTCTTTCTGTTCAGTACCTGTAAACTGGGTATAAAGGAAATATCCGAGCACAAGTATCAAAGCCGGTATTACAAATTTAAGCGCGTTTGACAGCCATCCGGAAAATACTCCCGAGGGTTTAGCTTCCAGGGCATCAATCCGGTTATTAATATTCGGGAGTAGATTATTGAAATAAAATCCCGGTGGCTCACTAAAGGAAGTGTCCTTCAGAAAGGTAAACGAGCTTTTCATATCTTCATACTCCGTCCTGAAATCAGGATCGTTGTTTATTAGTTCTGTTATTTCTTTCCGCATCCCATCGTCCTGCAGATTCCCGTTTATGTAATCGGGAAGATTGTGCATCAAATATTCGATGTTCTTATTCATATTATTATAAATTAATATTTTCTTTTACTTTCTTTTCTTCTTTAAACCCTTCAAATACATTTTTGCTTTTCAAAAAATCCTGAATCTTTTTCACAGCGTGAAAATAATTAGCTTTTAATCCGCCGACTGACCTGTCCATTACCTTTGATATTTCCTCGTAACTCAATCCTTCATAATACCTGAGATTGAATACTGCTCTCTGTTGATCGGGTAAGGAACTGACAGCGTCTTCAAGAAGCCTCTCTCTGAGCTTATCATCATAAGCTTCACCCGGCATTGTGCAATTATCAGCGATCCTGAATGCTTCGGCATCGATATCCACTCGTCCGTTATTAAGTCTTTTATTCTTATTCAGGTGATTAATGGAGAAATTCACTGCAATACGGTATATGTAGGTAAAAAACTGTGATTCCCCCCTAAAATCATTCAAAGACTGATAAATTTTAATGAACACATCCTGGGTAATGTCATTAGCATCATCGTGATCTATAACCATTTTACGTACAACCCAGTATATCCTTTTCTGATATTTCTGAACCAACAGGTTATATGCCTGCCTGCTGCCGGTTTTAAACTCTTCTATCAGAACGGAATCTTCCGTCTGGATATTTATGTTTTTTGCACCCAAATTGTATCTAAGCTCTGTATATTTGACATAATTCCCCCCATAAAGTTTAATGGTTAAGTAGCGAACCTATAGGGGTTTATTGATGTTAAACCATATGTAGCCCTTAAAAGTTAAGCCATTTACTATGGAATAATTACTATATATACAGTAACTTTGTATAGTAAGAGGCGTAAAATTTGATAAAGGATAGCTATAAAATAGCACAAAAAACATTACTAAAATCAGTGTTAATACTTAGAGACAGGCTATTTATTTTTGTACCCATAGTAATGGTGATAATGGCGTTGCTGTATTCCATTTTTTCAGGGAGCAGTCTCCCGGAAAAAATGGATGACATTACTTCATCAGGGGAGGATTATATTATTACTCAGGCGCCGGAGGATGTTATGGGGCAGGATCCGGAGCTGTTAAAAAAAGACCCACTCCAGAGGATGTTAAATCTGACATCTTATGAAAATATTTATAAAATGGAAAAGTCATTCCTGGGATGGAGTGATTTATTTGAATCATTTACTTATAACGTAAATTCCAAAGGAAGTAATGTAAATCTTACCACAAACATTCCGGGACTTGATCAGCCTAAACACCGAAGTCTTGGTAATGTAGACGCGCTAGTCGATGCGTATGGCGTAGTGATTGTGCGAGAATGTAATTTCTATAAGCTCGACTGGAGGCTCATTCTTGGATTAATAAGGCAGGAGTCATTCTTTAATCCTGAGGCGGTTTCACACGCAGGTGCCTTTGGATTTATGCAGATAATGCCTCGAACAGGAGCAGGTCTTCAAAGCGAATTGAACCTGCACGATACCAAGGGTCCGGATAATAATCTCATAGCAGGTATTTATTATTACGCTAAACTTGTGGGAAGTTTTGAGTTCACAGGCGAAGATAAATACCGATTTGCATTGGCAGCTTACAATGGGGGATTTGGCAGAGTAATAGACGCTATGACCATTGCATCATATTTCGATCTCGATTATCACAAATGGGATAATGTCAAAGAAATGTATCCTTATCTTGCCTCAAATCAGGATTCCATTCATGCTCTTGTCTGGCCAAATTCAAAAAGACCACAGTATGGAGCATTGAATAACTGGAAAGAGCCGTATAATTATGTGGAAAGTGTAATGTATTTCTATGAGCAATACAAAAAAATGTATGAGACTAATCTGAAGGAAGAAAAATCCACCAAAAAGAGCTCTAAAAAGAAAAAGAAGAAGTAATTGATTTCTAATCAATCCATCCCTTCCGAAGAGGTAAAACATATCTTCGATAATACCAAAGAAGTAAAAGATGCCCGTAAGTTATATCCTGTTACGGATAACTGTGTTTACCTGGATGCTGCTCATTACGCGGCATATTCACTTGAGACAGCGAGAAGGCTGAAAGAATACATTGACAAATTCACTCATACCAACGATAATCTCACTAAGTTTAATCTACTTACAGGTACACGACTTGTATCAAAATGCGCTAGATTAATTAATGCGAAGTCCGAAGATATCATAATTACCAATAATACCACTCACGGATTGAATATATTTGCCAACGGGATAGCCCTGAAGTCAGGTGATACTGTTGCCTTCCCTGATTGCTCTTTCCCTGCGATAGTATATCCCTGGCTAAATCAGGAAAAACTGCGTGGAATCAAACCGGTTATGATAAAATCTGATTTACCGGGTAAAGTAAATGCTGATGAGGTTGAGCGTGTAATAAACGAAAATAATGTTAAAGTTCTGACAATAAGCCACGTGGAATTTCTCGGCTGGAGAAATGACATAGCAAGATTAAGGCAGATTTGTAGCGATAATAATTGCTACCTGGTTGTGGATGCCATTCAGAGCACGGGTGTGTGCCCCTTTGATGTAGAGGAATTACAGCCTGACTTCTATGCTACCGGGTCACAGAAATGGATGATGGCTCCTGCGGGAATTGGATTTGCTTACATTGCCCGTCATATGAGAGAGTACATTCATCCTACATATATAAGCACTATGGGCGTGAATTATGACTTTGATAATTTTCTTGATTACAAGCTTGAATTCGCGGACAATGGCACGGCTTATATGAATTCTACTCCCAATACACTTGGTATGATTGGGATGGAATCTTCAATTGATTTGTTTTTGAAACTCGGTGTAGATAATATTTTTAAGCACATTCTTCATTTACAGGATGTATTGATGGAAAATCTCCGGGGAAGTGATATTGAGGTAGTTTCTTCGATGGATGAAAAAAACAGGTCAAACATACTTTTGCTCTCTCACAAGGATCCTACACGTAATCAGGATATCAGACAGAAATTAGAGAAAAAAAATATTTTTATTGCAGTGCGGGAGGGATATATAAGGGTTTCCGCGCATTTGTATAATAATGAAGAGGATGTTTTAACTCTGGCTGAGGAAATGACAAAGCTATAATTCTTTAGGATCCCGCGCCATCGCCAGGCACCCACCAAGGATCTTTCCACACCCGTTTTCCTTCAATATTCGTATTACTTCATTTACTGTTGAACCTGTTGTAATTATATCATCCATTACTATTAGATTCTTTCCTTTCAATCTTTCTCTGAACTCTTCATTTATCTCAAATGCCCCTCGCACATTTTCAATACGTTCGGCGCGTGTAAGACGTGTCTGAGTCTTTGTATAACGGATCCGTTTTACTGCATTGGTAAGCGCTTTAATTCCTGTCTCTTTACTGATTCCTTTGACTATATAATCAGATTGATTGTAATGCCTTTCACGAATGCGAACTTTATGCAGAGGTACGGGAATAATATAATCGTATCCCTTACATCGCTCGCTCAGTATTTTGCCTATAACCTCACCCATAAATACCCCCAGATTTCGCATCCCCGAGTATTTGATGTGATGTACTACTTTTTCCATCCTGCTTTCCGGCCTCAAAGTATAAAATCCAAAGTATTCGTCTGAATCCAATTTCGCCTTTAAATCGACTAGATCCTGTAGTGAAGTTGTTTCCAGGGTAGTAAATATCTCATCTGAAATGTATTTATTGGAATTCTCCTCCGGAAGTCTTTGATCGGAAACGATGCAGACCGGCGGGAAGATGAAGTTTACTGTGTCTGTAATAATTTGCCTTAGCATATCAGTATTAGATAAAATATGTCTATTTAGCCTCAAAATTTAATTCCTCAGAATATAAACCTCAAGGTGGTTTTATGCATCTTATGAGTAAATTTAATCTTAAAAGGGGAGTAATTATGAGATTTTTACAGGTTCTATCCCGAAAATTAACCTTATGGCTGATTTTTGCAGCAATTTTGAGTGGGTGTTCTTCTACAGCAAATGTAAAGGAATATTCTAATAATAACTCAAATGATGATTTTCTACTAAATGAGTTCAATGTGACTACCTCTCCGGGAATGACACTCGATGTTGAGTCAGATGCCGGGGCAATTAAAATCAAACCCGGATCAGGCAATGAAGTAAAAGTAAAAGTCTTTGGAAATGATGAGACTAATAATAAGGTGACATATAGTGCAATTAGCACTGCAAACGGAGTATCTGTTAAATCGAAGATCAAAGAGGAATTTAAAAACAAGAATTTTAACGGTGATTTTAAGCTAAGATTTGAGATAGAAGTACCATCAAGTTATAATGTCAATGTTACGACCGGAGGCGGATCCATAAGCGTATCTGACATTAGTGGTGAAGTGATATTACTTACAGGCGGTGGATCGATAACAATCGACAGGACTACAGGTGACATCAGTGTAAATACCGGCGGCGGTTCAGTAAAGATATCAGATAATACCGGTGATATAAATGTGAATACAGGGGGTGGTATGGTTAAACTGGATTCATTTGATGGGAACATAGATATCAATACCGGAGGAGGAAGTGTCTCTCTACAGGGCTCTAATGGCTCTGTAGACGTTAATACGGGCGGTGGAAGCATTGATCTTGATTATTCCGGGAGTAACTATGGAATAGAACTTTCAACCGGCGGAGGCTCAATAAGCCTGGATATTCCTTCAGGATTTGCGGCTAATGTGGATCTGACCACAAATGTGGGAACAATCTCATCGGATTTTGGTGAACCAAAGAAAAATGGAATGGGTTCTAACCTGAAAACAACAATCAACGGTGGTGGCGAAAAGCTGGAATGTTCGACTAATGCAGGAAGTATCAAGTTAAATAAAAAATAGTATTAAATTGTGTCTCATACAAATGAAGCCTCTGCTGAATGTCAGCCGGGGCTTTCTTTATTCTTTTTCTCCATTGCTTCATTTATGAGGTCAGTTATTTTTCCAATCTTTACCGCATAGTTATTTGTAAGAAGCGGGGCTTTAGCATATTTATTTCTATACACCTGCGTAAATTCCGCTCCGAAGAAAAATATGAACGATGAATAGTATATCCATGCCATAAAGACCACCAGTGAACCTGCCGCACCGAAGACAGATCCGTAAGAACTGCTTGCAAGATATAACCCTATCAAATACTTACCAAGCGCGAAAAGTAATGAAGTGATGATTGCGCCGAACCAGATATATTT
>JAEYVS010000236.1 GCA_023429265.1 Bacteroidota bacterium
ATCAAACCGGGGGCTGGAATTATATTTATGACATAAAGAATTCCTCTGAAGTTGATAAATCTATCAATGATTTTTTATTGTATAATGGTTTTATGTTCGTAGCTACAGGTTATGGTATTCAAAAGATCTCAACAAATGATTATAATTTTGTCGATGCTCCTTATTCACAGCTTGGCACCTTCCCCGCCAATAATACAAAAGTGAATAGACTGGCTTTGTTCGGGAATATGATTATAGCGGCAACTGACGCCGGAGTAGCTTATGCTGAAAATATAAATTCTAATCTGAACAACCCTCAGCCGTGGCAGAATTTCAGCGCTCCCCCTCTTAACCAGGATGTATCAGCTCTGGCAGTATTTGATAATAAAGTTTTCGCCGGATCTCCTTCAGGATTATTGTATTTTGACGGGTCGTCCTGGATTGTTTATCCAAATACTACTCTACAAAGCGGTAACATTCGGGCAATGACTTCTACTCAGGATAGACTTTATGTAGCCACTGATAATACGGTCTATTATACCCAGGCAAATGACCTTAGTAATATATCTGTGTACCAGACAGGAAGCGGATATACTGACCTTAACCTGGACATTAATTCTAATCCGATTATCGGTACTTCTGATAATGGTACGGGAATTAACTTAAACTCGGGTTACACTTACTTTTTTCCAAATGGACCAAATGTTAACAGCTTTATTGATGTAGAGTTCGATGTTAATGGAAAGCTCTGGGCTTGTGGAGGTACTGTAGCTAATTCAGGGATATATACATATGCAAATGGCATCTGGGAAACATATACAGTACAGACTCATCCTGAGATTGGCAGCAGTAATGATTTCAGAAAAATTTATGCAAATGATGATGGAAGGGTTTGGTCATTGTCCTTCGGAGGCGGGGCTACTATTTATCAAAATGAAACATTTACAAATTTTAATCCCTCGAATTCACCATTACCGCCATTTCAGACAGGTTCAAACTTCTGTGTGCCAACAGCCGGTGTCTATGACCTTAATGGTAATTTCTGGATGGCTTTCTGGAAAGTGCAAAACACAGTTACACCATCGGTTTGGGTAAGGGTGGGAGATCAATGGCAGGGGATACCTATTCCTGTAATACCTACCGATAACAATGGTTTTTTCCAGCTAGGTGTTGATGAGTATAACACAAAATGGCTTATGACAAGCCTGAATGCAAACAGGCTATATTTCTATAATGAAAATGGCACTATTGGTAATTTCAATGATGACATATATGGTTTTTATTTGGCAAATGAATTTTCCTCTGACATTACTTCTTTAACAGATATTATAGTGGATAAAAACGGGGAAGTATGGGTAACCACAAATAACGGTGTATTCATCCTAAGTAATCCTGTTGCAGTGCTGCAGGGACAGAAACCACCGCCAAGGAAGATGGGAATTATTTCCGGTAATTTAATTGTGCCGTTTACCGAAAGCTGCCGCTCTATTGCTTATGATGAATTAAACAATAAGTGGATTGGAACTACAAGTAATGGAGTATTCTACCTTTCTGAAGACGGTACGACTTTGTTTGAGCAATACAACACTACAAATAGCCCGCTGCTGGATAATGACATCCTGACAATCAAAGTAAATCCGGCAGACGGCAGGGCTTATTTTGGAACAGGCTCAGGACTTACTTCCGTTAATACGGATGCTGTAGAGCCCCTTACCGAATTTGAAGACATAGTATGTTCACCAAATCCATTCTTATTGCCATCCAGTGTGGATCTCAGGATCGATGGACTCGTTGAGAATGCAAGCGTTAAAATAGTAACCCTTACAGGTGATGTCGTAGCGGAATTTGAATCACCCGGAGGAAGGATCGCCACCTGGCAAAACAGCCGCAATATTAATATAGCTTCTGGAATTTATATGGTGATAGCATTTAATAAAGATGGAAGTAAGGTTGGTGCAGGAAAATTTGCAGTTGTAAAAAGATAATCGAATGTTTGTTATACCTGTAATAGATATTAAAGATGGAAAATGCGTAAGGGTGTTTGAAGGACTGAATACTCTTACGCATTACTATTGTGAAAACCCCATAAAAATTGCCCGCCTGTTTCGTAAGGAGAACTTCAAAACAATTCACATTACCGATCTTGACGGCGCAGTAGATGGTAAACTGCGTAACTATGGCACCATCAAAGAAATAGTAGATAATGTGGATATTCCGGTGCAGTTGGGCGGCGGGGTCAGAAATTTTGATAATGCTAAGCACATCATTGAAGACCTCGGGGTATACAGGATAGTGCTTGGAACTGCTGCTCTGGCAAATCCGGATATAGTGGAAAAGATTCTCAACGACTATTCACCATCTAAACTGGTTGTAAGTATAGATGAAAAGCTGAATAATGTTGTTAAGAATGGGTGGCTCGAATATGCCAATATTACTCCTCTTGACTTCGCTAAACGAATGGATTCAATGGGTGTTAAGAGGATTATTTACCAGGATGTTACACGAGTTGGGAATTTCTCCGGCCCGCACATCGAAAGATTGAAGGAGATTGGAGAAAATACTAAACTAAAGATCACTTCTGCCGGGGGTATTGGAAATTACAAACATCTTAAAATGCTCGATGAACTCAAAGATTACGGTGTGGACTCAGCTATGGTAGGCAGAGCAATATATGAAAATAAGTTTCCCTGTCAGAATATGTGGCGCGACCTTGAGCGGCAGGACATTTCATTAGACCTTCCTAAAGTATAATTATAACTCCCTAATGAGTTATAAACAAGAAACAAATAATTTTTACCCGTACATAGTTATTAGCCTATCAGCGTTTGTTGTTATGTCCTTTTCAGGTATTATTGGACTATTCGGGGACGATTATTCCTGGATGCTGCAGGCGAAAAATTACGATGGCAATTTATTTGATCATTTATTTAGCGCTGCACCATATGGATATTTTCGCCCGGTAGTCAAATTATTCTTCCTGATATGGCACGGAATATTTTCCGATAATGCGCTCCCTTATAGAGTTTTTATTCTGATTTTACACATAGGATGTTCATTGATGGTTTATAATGTTTTCCTCAAGGCAGATTATTCACGTAATGTCTCCTGGGTCGGCGCTGTAATATTCGCAGTCATCACGTGTCACTCTGAAGCATTGTATTCCATTAACAGCATTAGCGAGATTTTCTCTGCATTTTTTATTCTTTCCGGTATATACTTTTTACTCTCGGATAAAAAGTATTTTGCAATACTATTCTTTACGCTTGCATTATTCTCCAGGGAGAGCGCCCTGTGTTTCCTCCCAATAGCTCTGGTTTTTCTGTATAGAAAGAAAGTAAAGGTCATCTCATTAGATAATGCAGTTATCCTCTTAGCTCCACTACTATTTTATTTTTCAGCGTATCTGATCTCGCATAATAGCTTTGAGTTTGTACGTTATGGACCGCAGGATATATTTACATTGAACCCATTGTCAATGGGTTACAAAGGGATACATTATTTTGTGAATATGATACTCCCAACAAAAACCATCCTGTTTGTTTTGATGATGCTTGAAAGCATTTTTCCAAATTTGTTTGGATGGACGAATGCAGATGGTGGTATCAAAGAATTATTGGTAAACGCAGTTAAAGATCCATCAAGCAATCTGCTGATTATAGCTTCGATTGCAGTTATTGGAATATTGTTCTTTTGGGTAGGTTTATTGTTAATTCGAAAATCACTAAAGGTTAAAGAACTCCTTTTCCCAATAGTATTGTCCTTTGCAGCATTAATTATCTATATTCCAATGATTCCCACAGCAGAAAGATTCTTGTACCTGCCCTCAATTGGAATATGTTTACTGCTTGCCTTAATTTGGAATTCTCTGGAAAAGAAGAAAACTGATTATGGTATAATTTTCCTTATTGTTGTTATATCCATTTATTTGATTTCAATGGGTGAACGGGCTTTTTATTGGGAAAGGTCAACTCACTCAACAATACATACAATCGAGCAGCTCCACAAAGCTATAAAAGACGAGAAAAATGATAATATCCTCATATTAGATTATGACAGAAAAAACTATGTAAATGATTACACATTACCGGATATGTATGAATATTATTACGAGAAGAGGAAAACTTTTAGGTTTGATGAATTAAAGCTCGGAGAGGATAGAGAGGATTTTGTAAAAATAAAATATAATTTTTTAACTTTTTTTAAGGAATCTCCTTAGCTATCTGTCTCACCTCCATCACTCGAAATGCCTCCGAATATTCATAATCATTCGTCCATTTAGAGAGCTCTTCTCTGACAAACACCGAGAATTCATCAAAGTTGGGAAGTTGTGATTTAAAGCATCTCAGCACTTCCAGCTTAAAATCCATATCTTTTGTAATATCGATGAAGTGATTTGGAGCATCAGTTCCATAAAAATATATCTGTGAAACTTTATGAGGCTTAGCCAGCCTGCCGTATATATATTGGTTCTTAGCTGCGAAGCACGCATCGAATACAGCTATTGCTGCCACTCGATGGTCCCGATGAAATAAATTCAGATCATCAAATGTGGTATTCCCCGGATCAAATGAAAAAACTATCTCAGGTTTTAGCTTCCTTATCAGTAGAATAAGCTTTTTCCTCAGAACTTCAGTGTAATTTAGAAAGCTGTCTTTATAATTCCAGAAGATTACTTTGTTAACTCCAAGCATCTTTGCTGCTTCAAGCTGCTCCTGTCTCCTGACTTTAATGCGTTTTTCCCTGGAATGGCCGGGTAGCTTAAAACCATTTTCACCATTAGTAATTATAAGGTATGTAACCTCATATCCTTCTTCAATGAGATTCTTAAGCTTTACCAGGCAGGTAAACTCCAGATCGTCAGGATGAGCAGCTATTGCCAGAATTCTTTTTGAATCGTCCAATGTTATTTCGCTGTAATCCTGTAAATTTTATCGTCACCCGGAGCAGGATTTCCTCTTCCATCCTGGTTGCTTGTAGCAAAATATATGGCGCCATCAGGACCCTGTGTGATGTCTCTTATTCTTCCGTAATTAATGTTGCTCATCTTTTCGTAACTCGTAACTTTTGAAGGATCATCAGGATTGACTTCCACTCTTACAATGCCGCGTCCACGCAAGGAGCCAAAAAAGAAATTGTTTTTAAATTGCGGTAATAAATCGCCAGAATAGAACATACCTGAAGCAGGGGCTTCAGCAGGCGTAAATACAAGCACCGGGTCTATCATCCCTTCTTTACTGTTTTCGTGGGATACTATGGGCCAGCCGTAATTTCCTCCTTTTACAATGACATTTACTTCGTCACCCCCGCCCGGTCCGTCAAAACCTGAAGGTCCGTGTTCTGTCGAATATAGCACATCAGTACCCGGGTACCAATCGATTCCCTGTGGATTTCTGTGCCCGATGCTCCAGATGGGAGACCCCGGGTAAGGATTATCGTCCGGTACAGTACCGTCAGGATTTATTCTGAGAATTTTTCCGTATAGGTTATCCGTTTCCTGCGCCAGGTGCCTTTCGCCTGCATCTCCGGTTGTAATATAAAGCTTTCCGTCAGGTCCAAACCTGAGCCTGCATCCCGCGTGATATTGTCTTGCCGGGAGGTTGTCGATTATGATTTTTTCCCCTGATAATGATGCACCGTCGTCTTTATATTGTACCACCTTTACAGTCATTCCATCATTTCCTTCGTAGGCGTAGCTCACGTAAATAAGCTTATTCGTTTCATATTCAGGATCTAATGTAAGCCCCATAAGTCCTTCTTCACCGCCTGTTACCACATCATTGAAAACTTTTAGAGGCTCTTGTCTTAAGACTCCGTTTTCGACAACTCTGATCCTTCCGGGACGTTCCGCAACAAGCATTCTTTCCGGAGAGGTAAATACAATGCTCCAGGGAATTTCAAGCCCTTCTACGAAAGGTTCGATCTTATAATCGACGGGGGATGACGAAACTTCTTTTGTTCCGGTTTCGATGGGTTTTTCTTCTTCGGAATTTCCGCAGGCAATAAAATTGAATGCCATTACAAGGTATATTAGGGTGGATGCTATCACTTTCATTGGGTTTAATTATATTAACTAAGCTCAATTAATTTAAACATCATATAGATTAATTTAAACATCATATAGATATAAAAGTTTATGCCTTATGAATAACTTTCCCTTTTTTAATAACATAGCTCAGCATATTTACTCCGAAATGATAAACAAGCTCCTTGTGGTTCTTCATGTCAAAAAT
>JAEYVS010000071.1 GCA_023429265.1 Bacteroidota bacterium
TTCCCCGGGCATCTGGTACTGTTCCGGGTTTGACTCAGTGGAGGGAAGCCTCTTGCTCCCAAACCACTCCGCTATCAGATCAGCGTTCCACGATCCGTCATCCGGGGAATATGAAATGCTGCTCAGAACATTGTGCTTCGCAACAAATGGATATTCCCGTTCGATACCATTCTGGATATAACTTACATCACTATACTTATACGATATTTTCGCGTCGAAGTTCTTCAGAAAATTAATGCTTCCTTCGGCCTGCAGTATATTGGAATGAGAATCGCCATTTAGATTCTCGAAAGTCACTTTAGAAGGATCCGAATCATAATCCGGTATCACCTGGTTAGTGAAATTTGTTCGGTAAAAATCAACCACAAAGCTTCCCGAAACATCATCCAGCTGATAATACTGAACAAGGTTCACACCGAAGTTCAATGCTTTCTCCGGTTCAAGCTCCTCTGATATAATTATATCCCTCGATGTCGCAAGAATTCCTGAATACTCAGAGAATAAATTTATTGTCCTGAAGCCTGTTCCAACCGAACCTCTTATAATAGTGCTCGGGCTGAGTTCATACTTTACCAATGCCCGCGGAGTTACAAAAAATCCATGCTCGTTGTGATGATCAAGTCTGGCTCCTGTCAGAAGTTCTAACTTGTTATCAGCAAGCCTGTACATATTTTCCGCATAGATACCGGGAATGGACTCCTTCTTACTATAAGCTCCTGCATACGTCTTATTCGTATTTTGTAAAAACCTGATATCTTCATTTATGTCTTCATATCTGTAACTCCCGCCAAGTCTGAGTTCGCTGTCCTTGTTTAATGCGATCTCCGAATAAGCGCTTACATAAAAATTCGTCTGTTTGCCTCTGTAATCCGTATACCCAAAATATGAATTCTCATCATATCTTCCTGCGGAAATCACTCCCTTCAAATTCAAGCTGTTGCTTAGTTTTGTTGTACCTCTGGAGTAAAATTCGAACTGTTCTATGTCCGCTGTTTGGCCATAAACCGAACTTCCGCCCAGGTTCGCTTCTCTGTTAAATCCAATCTGACCGCCGGTTTTCTCTTCATTCAGATATTTCCACGATATATCGAAGCCATCCGTTTCACTTCCATCATACTTCCACTTATTATAGATTAGATACCTGGTGGTCAATGGATTATCCATAAATCCGTCACCGTTATTATCTACCCGGTCTGACTTCTGAACTGTATGCCCGGAAACCAGCGTATTCCACTTACCGAATTCATCTCCATAATTCACATTAAACTGCTTCTCAAGCACATCATTTACAAACCCGTTCAAATATAGCTTATCCGATGTCTCACGGTCTTTTAATATCACATTTATTATTCCGCTTATCGATTCATATCCCTGCAATACAGAATTCGATCCTTTCGAGATCATAATAGAATTCACAAGGGGTCCGGGTATAGAGCTCACACCGTACTTTCTCGTCAGTCCGGTCATCATCGGAATATTATCTATCAGTACCTGGGTATATGAACCGTTCACTCCCAGCAGTTTAACTTCCTTCGTTTTCGTCACAGCATCCGTCACCTTCACTTCCACAGACGAGTTCGTCCCAAAACATCCCGAGAGATCACAGCATGCCGCCTTCTCAAGTTCGCCCTGGTGCATCGTCTCCGTCAGTCCCACATCATTGGATATGATATTGGTTTTCTTTTTACCTTCTACCATTATCTCATCCGTGTAATATGGCTGCAATGTCACAAAAACAAATTTCTTATCTTTTGCGGAAACCGTATCCCACACATATCCGGTATATGAAACTACCAGCCTCTCATCCGTTACTCCGTCTCTTAAGAGCTCAAATTCCCCTTCCGAACCTGTTTCTGTACTTGTTGTGCTTCCTATCCATTTGACAATGGCTCCCTTTACGGGAGCCCTGTCGTTATTTTCCTGTACACGTACCTTACCCTTGATCACATCCTGAGCAGAGGATATCGAAACAATGCTCAATAATATTATAAGGGTTAAAAATATCTTCATTATGATAATGTTCTTCCGGATTTTTAAGCTCGTTCCCAAGCCCTAGCTTGGGAACGCTCATATTCTATTTACTTCTCTTCCGTGCTCTCTAACTTGCTCAAATACTCCTCGGGATTTTTCATAAATGCATCTCCACAGCCGGCACAGCAGAAATAATACTTTGTGCCTTCATATACTTCCGACAATTCCCTGGAAGCCGCACCGCCTTCTGTTGGACAGACTATTCCTTCCTTCACATAATCCATCGGCTCTGCCTTAAACTCAGCAACACATCCCGGACAGCAGAATTTGTATTCTTTCCCAAGGTACGAAAATGTCTTTGGATTACTTCCTAAAGATTCTCCGCTCACCGGACAGGTATCATCTGTATTTATGCTTGCACTGACTACACCGGAGCTATGCTTCATCGGCTCTTTCTTAAATTCACTCATCTGCATCTCACAGCATTCACCGCTTCCTGAACATCCTTCAGCTTTGCAATTTTCACATCCGTCACAATTCGCGCAATCCGTCATCTCGGCGCATCCTGTACATACACACTCACTCACTTTACTTTCCTGGTTCCCAAAAGTCATTGTATTGCTGATCGCAAAAATCGATACTACTGCAGCCATTGCCGCCATTGATAAAAATATCTTTTTCATATTAGTATTTTATATTTTGATTTTCTAAAATTACTTACACAATAATCATCGCAGGCGACGTCACGCGACGTCGCTGGAAAACTAATCAATGTAAATAATTTTTCTAAATCCTCAGTACTGAGTTCAAGGTAAGCACACTTCTCCCGTCGGACTTTTGGACATCCGCAGTAGAAACGGCCCTTAATGTTGGAATATTATTTGGTGTGGGAAGTTCATACAATAAACTTCCTTCGTGTGAAATATTATAATTCGTTACACCTGTAGTGACCGGTGTATAATTTATTTCCGTAATTGGTGACTGCTTAACAACACAGCAGCACCCGTCTGCTTTTTCAAATCTGACTTCGTTCTTTACAGGGATCTCGGAACAGCTCATCCCTGTTTCATCTTCGCTAACCTTACAACAGCATCCACCCTTTTCGCTCATTTCTTCCATCTTCATTTTACAAAAAATTGAAGTATAAGCTATCGAAACCGATGACAATCCAAAAACCATCACCAGCCCCACACTCAAAACAGCATAATACCGTCTGTATTTGAAGAGAAATATATTCATATATAAAAATTTAACCCAATATCACTTTTATTGCAATGCATTTGGTGCTATAGTTTTCAATGATTCATTCCAGGGCTTAATCTAATGTATATCTCTGCTGATAACGGCATTTTACCATATATTGGTTCCAATTCCTTGCCGGGAAAAAACACACTCCCCTGGATTCCCGCGCTTAATATTGTATTTGAAAACTTATAAAGTTCTCTATCATAACCTAAAGTTAACGCGTTTATCCCGTAAATCGCATCATGCGCTCCCTGTATTTGAAGCTCCTCTCCTGATTTTTGAACCCATTCATACCTTCCATATAAGGCATTCTTATCAAATTTATATGCTGACTCCAATAAAAGAGAGTTCTCTTTATGGTCTCCTCCGGCATCATTTCTTCCAAATACAACAGAAGTTGATATGAATGAATTCATCCTCAGCTTTTTGGAGTGAATTACGGAAGCTGTAATCTTCTTAACATCTTCATTTGGATGCGAAGCCTCCGGACTCTTAATATCTCCATAAGATACCTGAGTTGCAAATTCCCTCGTCGGATTAAAATTAATCCGAAATGAATAAGAATCGAACTTTGGCTCGTCAAATCCCCACCTATTCTCAGATGGTTCCCTTCCCGTAAATATTGATCCCTCTATCTTGAATTTATCATATCTCAATCCTAGGGTTGCAACGCCGAATGTAATATGTGTAGCATCCTGCCAGTGATGACTTAATGGAGAGTCCGGGTTAAATGAGGCGGATAACCTATGCATGAAAGCAACCGGACCTATTGCAGGTTCTCCCGGATACCCCAGATAAATATTTAGATCCGTCTCCTTAGATAACGATTGAGTGTATCCAACTGCTAATTCCGAAAAGAAATTATGCGGATGCTGCCTGTCCACTAATGGTCTCCCTTCATATGTTTCTCCCGATTGAAATAATAATGGGTATCCTTCTCCGCCCACTGTCACCGGATCTAATGAGAACATCCCGCTAAATCCAAACAGCCCCGAGCTTCCCACTTTCCTCTGCCCCATTACCATGAACCAGTTTGGCGCATCAAATCTCGATGCTCCACGCGTTCCCTCCTTGGTTAAATCTTGGCTGGTGTACCTTCCAAATATATTACCATGAAACATAAACATCCACTCACCATCATGAGCCATATATCCGTACATCGGCGTATCATCCGGCATCCACGCAGTTCCTGAGCCGTTCCTTGACATCGGAAGATTTAATGAATATATATGCGACATCGGCATATTATGATTGCTCATCTCATGACTGCTCATATCATGATTCATTTTAATTGTATCAATTGGATTTGAGACAGTATCATCGGTGTGATTATGATCATTATGTCCTTCGTGTTGAGCGAATAAATTTCCTCCCGATAAAAGCATTATCGCTATTAATATTATCTTTTTCATTGTTAACTTTTAATTTGTTTTTAATTTCCTTCTTAGTAACTGAGCATTTAGTGCAACTACAATTGTGCTTAAACTCATAAAAACCGCTCCTACAGCAGGTCCCAAAACAAAACCCGTACTGATTAATACCCCCGAAGCTAATGGAATAGCAATCGTATTATAACCTGTTGCCCAGATTAAGTTTTGTGTCATCTTACTGTAAGTTGCTTTCCCAAATAATATCAGGTTGGCAATATCCACCGGGTTGCTGTTAACCAATATTATGTCTGCCGTCTCGGCTGCTACGTCTGTACCTGAACCTACTGCTATCCCAACGTCCGCCTGAGCTAATGCAGGCGCATCATTTACTCCATCCCCTGTCATTGCAACAAATTCACCTTTAGCCTGAAGATCCTTTACTATCTGTACTTTTTCGTGAGGCAGGACTTCTGAAAAATATCCATCCAATCCAAGTTCATCACTCACTGCCTTTGCAGAATTCTCATTGTCTCCGGTTGCCATATAAACTTTGATGTTATTCGCTTTAAAAACTTCAATTGCTCTTTTGCTTTCCGGTCTTATCTCATCCGCTAATGCAATATACCCCGAAAGAACATCATCGATTATCACAAACACTACTGTTTCTGAGTGGCTCTTGTAAGCATCACCGGGCATTTCAATTCCCTTATCTTTTAAATAACCCGGACTTACAACCTTTACATTCTTACCCTCCACATTAGCTTCAACACCCTTGCCTGTTATTGCGTTAAACTTCTCTGCCCTTGGAATCGTGATACCTCTTTTGTTTGCTATACTGACTATTCCATTGGAAATTGGATGCTCTGAGTATTGTTCTGGAGCACTCGACAGTTTCAGCAATTCTTCTTCTGAATATTTTCCATCGATAGATACAATTCTTGTTACTCCAAAATCACCGACTGTAAGAGTACCCGTCTTATCAAATATAAGCGCTGTGATTTTTCGTGATTCTTCAAATGCTGTTCTGTTCCTTACCAGCAGTCCATTCTGAGCAGATACCGCCGTAGAGATCGCAACTACCAGTGGAATTGCCAGTCCCAGCGCGTGAGGACAAGCTATTACCATCACTGTCACCATCCGCTCGAGAGCAAAGACAAATGATGCGCCTAATATAAGCCACACTGCCAGGGTTGAAAAACCAACCCCTAATGCAATGTACGTTAACCATTTTGCAGCCCTATCGGAAAGATTCTGCATCTTTGATTTTGATTTTTGAGCCTCCCCGACAAGGTTTATTACCTTGCTCAGGTAGCTGTCCTTCCCCGTATGTTCTACACTTACTTTTATCGAACCGTTCCCGTTGATCGAACCGCCTATTACTTTATCATCTACTTCCTTTCTCACCGGCTTTGATTCACCTGTTAGCATGGATTCGTTTAAATAGCTGCTTCCCTCAACTACAAGCCCATCCGCAGGAACTTTCTCGCCCGGCTTGATCAATATCATATCACCTATCTTTAATTCAGTAAGTTTTACATCCTCCACCTGTCCATTCGCCTTTACAAAATGTGCTTCCGCCGGCATCATGCTTACAAGTAATTCCAATGCTTTTGAAGCCCCTAACACCGATTTCATTTCCAGCATGTGCCCCAGCAGCATTACCACAATTAAAGTGGCAAGCTCCCAGAAAAAATCCATCCCGGGTAAAATAAAAACAGTACCCACGCTGTAAAAATATGCAACAGTTATCGCCATTGAAATTAGTGTCATCATCCCCGGACCGCTGGTTCTTAACTCATCTATGGAACCTTTCAAAAATGGCCACCCACCCCAGAAGTATATTATGGATGAAAGTAAAAGCAGGATGTATTTATTGCCAGGTATCAGCAATTCATAACCAAAAAAATGCTGAATCATTGGTGAGATTATAAGTATTGGGATAGTAATTATTAAACTCACCCAAAACCGCTTTCGGAAATCATCAACCATCATTTTATGATGATCATGCCCTTCCATCACTTTATTGCTTTGATTTGCGATTGTGTGCTCATTGTGAATATGTTTCATTTCCGCTTAATTTAGAATAATCATTATAGCTGCCATTATTACCATCAGCGCATCCTCAACAAGTGTCACCGTTGACATCGGCAGGTTAAATACAGTCCCTAAACATGCGCACTGGATCTTGCTCTTTCTCATTACCGACTGCAATACTCCTATTGTGCTGATCCCCATTACGGTCAATGTTACCCAATTTGTAATAAGCATATTGTATTCCGCCACGCGCATGTCCTC
>JAEYVS010000089.1 GCA_023429265.1 Bacteroidota bacterium
AATAATGCAAGAGATTACTTTGAAAAAACTTTTACCTTGAAACACTCATTACAAAAATATCTCGAGCTAATAAAAACTCTGAATTAATGATATCTAAAATAGAAAAAATATTAGCCGGGCTAAAGACTGTCTCAAAAGATAGAAAGTTCATAAGTAATGTGTCATCCGGTGGAAGATCGCTTGCTTCGTTTCAGTTGAATCTCGCAATAAAAAATTATTGCAGTAATTTTAAAACTATTCTGGATGTTGGAGCTAATAAGGGACAGTTTGCCTTTGCAGCTTCACAAATATTTCCTGAAGCTGATATATATTCATTCGAACCGGTACCTGACGTATATCAAACATTAAAAAGGAATACGAAAAAGATGACTAAGATACAGACATTTAATAAAGCCCTCGGGGCTGAAATAGGCAAAATTAAATTTTATAAAAATAAATACTCTCATGCTAGTTCCGCTTTGCCAATACACGATAATCAAAAGAAACTAATACCTGGAACCTCAGATGTGGAGGAAATTGAAGTAGAGGTTAGTACGCTTAATGATTTTCTTGCAGGTATAGACGTGGTAAGTCCTTCGTTACTTAAACTCGATGTCCAGGGATATGAAAAGGAAGTTATTAAAGGGGCATCGAATGTATTTGACAAAATAGATTACATTCTTTTTGAAACTTCATTCATTGAGATGTATCAGGGTGAACCGCTTTTTGATGAAATGCACGAATTTGTAAAAGAGAAGGGATTTAAAATCCTAGCTCCTGTGGGATTTCTTCAGACTGATAATTTGCAAATTCCCCAAATGGATATTTTATACAAAAGAGATAATGTATGAAACTCAGATGTTTAGCAAATATTATATTTATAATTTCAATTCTGTTTCCTGTTGTTGCATGCTCTCAATCTGTAAATAAATCAAATAAGCGTTTTCTTGGTTTTCACTTTGATTTCCACGCTAAAAAAGATGATAAAGAAATTGGAAAAAATGTTGATCAGGCTTCCATAGATAAATTCCTAAATTTAATAAATCCTGATTATGTCCAGGTCGATACCAAGGGTGTTTATGGCATCTCAAGTTATCCTACTAAAGTAGGTTTTACTTCTACCTCATACGAGACAGATGTTTTGAGACTTTGGAGAGGCCTTACCACAAAGTATGGAGTATCTTTGTATTCACACTATACAACCATAATGGACGAAGAAGCAGCTGCGAGATTCCCTAATTGGGCAAGAGTTAAAAATGATAATCAAAAAGATAAATCCAAAGTCTCTATTTTCAGTAATTATGCAGAAGAGCTTTTCATACCCCAGGTAAAAGAATTTATTTCTGAATATAATCTGGATGGGATATGGATAGATGCGGATAGCTGGGCACTTGAGCCCGAATATGGCTCAAAGGTTCGTAATGAATTAAGAGCTGAAACTTCCCTCACAGATATACCTACTGGAGACAACGTTAATTATAATAAATATATTGAGTTTTTAAGAAATGAATATGTTTCGTATGCAAAAAATTATGTAAACAAGATACATTCTTACGACCCGGATTTCAAAATTGGTATTAACTGGGCATATTCTAAAATGATGCCGGAACCAATTGAAATTGACGTTGATTACCTTTCAGCTGATATGTCGGGAAAGAACTGGATATATGATGCCGCGTTTGATTCAAGAGTCTTTGCATCGTATGATAAACCTTGGGATCTGATGTCATGGAGTTTTTATGACAAAGGAATAAAACCGGAGAAACTTCTGCTTCTCGAGGCAGCTGAGGTTCTTTCTATGGGTGGGGGATATCAAAGCTACTGGTTTCAGATGAGAAACGGAGGTTTTGATAAGAGCAATCTTGCCCTTATGAAAAATCTTGCGGATTTCTGCAGGGCAAGAGAGCCATTCTGTTTTGAGACTAAGATTATACCGCAGGTAGGAATTTTCTTTTCTCGTGAGACCTGGGCTGAGAAAACAAGTTCTGTGTATAATGGAGGTGGTAATGATAATATACAGGGTGTTACATCTTTGTTTCTTGATGCGGGGGCTTCCGTTCAGATATTAATGGAGCATGACTTGAATGACCTCAGTTCATACCCTTTTGTGGTGATCCCGGAATCTGATGTTATGAGCCCTTCCATAAAAAATAAATTTACCAATTACGTCAATAATGGCGGCAGATTGCTCATCATTGGCAATAAAGCTTCGGAGATTTTTAAGAATGAATTGAATGTACGTTTTACTGAGCATTTTGTTTATAAAAAGTATGCTCTGAAGAATAATAATGGTGTTCAGGTATTTGATTTGCCTTATGCTCAGGTTCAGCCCGGAAGTAATACTGATGTTTTGATAAATACCTATTTGGCGGATAATAATTCTAAGGTTTATTCACCTTTCCTTACTTCACGTAGACTTGGAAGTGGAGTTATTTCAGGTATCTACTCCAATTTAGGAAGCTTTTACCACACTAATGAGTCTGGTCTGCTTGTTAATTCATTCAGGGAAATACTTAAGGATATTTTCCCTGGCCAAACTGTTCGTTCCTTATCTGACGAAAAAATTCATATTACTCTTTCGGAAAAAAACGGTCAAAAACTTATCCAATTGATAAATGTTCAGCACCTTAAGCCGAATATGAATGCGGAATATTATGGAGAACTTGCACCGGCAAAAAATGTTCGTTTAAATATTAAATCACCTGTAAGACCTTCACGTTTGGTACTTCAACCGGAAAACAGGGAATTAAATTTTACTTATTCTAATGGGACTATTGACATAACTATAGACAATTTAGATGTTTATTCGATAATACAAATAGTTAATTAATTAATTTTCATTTCTTTTTAGAGCCTGAATATCTAATTTAACCGAGTTTAAATCAATCGGGAAGTAGGTTGTCAAAAAGAACTGAAAAATTATTTCTTGTATTTTCAGATATTATATTCATTAATCTGGCGTGGACGCTATATTATTTCATTAGGGTTGAATCAGGTTGGATTAGCTATGCAAATCCTCCTGCCTTTCTTGCGCCTATGATAGCAGTTTTTTTCTATTGGATTATAATCTTCTCTTTTGCGGGATTATACCAGCATTGGTTTGTAAGGTCCCGGTTTGATGAATTTGCCTCCGTTTTTAAGGCAGTTTCTGTAGGAAGTATGATTTTGTTCTTTGCTATATTTGTTGATGATATGATGAGAGATGCTCCGATCATATCGAGGTACATAATTATCTTCTATTGGCTTCTAATGGTATTCTGTGTGGGTACAGGCAGAGTCATTATTAGAGGAGTCCAGAGAAATCTCCTACAAAAGGGCATCGGGTTGCGGAATTCGTTCATCGTTGGCAGCGGTCCAAAAGCTAAGGAGCTGTTAGGCTTCATTGAGATGTTCCCGCAGTTGGGATATAAATTCTCCGGATATATTTCAACAAATGGTAAAATCTCAGTTAATGGAGATAATATCATTGGAAAAATACAGGACCTGCCGTCCTTGATAAAAGGCTTTGGGATCTCCGAGATTCTCATTGCCCTCGATGAAGATGAGAAAAGCAAAGTAATGGATGTCATTAAATACTGCTCCGGTACCGATGTAAATCTCAAGATAATGCCGGATACCTATGAGATAGTAAGCGGTCTTGCAAAGACTAACCAAATTTATGGTGTACCACTCATAGAGGTAATGCCGGATATTATGTCACCTGCGGCAACACTTACTAAAAGAGTTATAGATGTGGTGGGGTCTTTTTTAATACTTATTCTTACTTTGCCGGTTGTTCTTATACTTATGCCTCTGGTAAAGTTAACTTCTAAAGGTCCATTGCTATACAAACAGGAGAGAGTCGGAAAAAATGGTCAGCATTTTACTATTTACAAATTCCGTACAATGATAGAAAATGCTGAGGAATATGGACCGGAATGGTCGGGACCCGATGACCCCAGGATTACTAAAATCGGAAAATTCTTGAGAAGAACTCATATTGATGAGGTGCCTCAGCTGGTAAATGTTCTAAAAAATGAAATGAGCATCGTTGGTCCAAGGCCTGAGCGGCCGTTTTTTGTTGAGGAATTGAAAAATCAGATACCATATTACTATAAAAGATTGTCAGTGAAACCCGGAATTACAGGATGGGCACAGATAAAATATAAATACGATTCGTCACTCGATGATGTCAAATCTAAACTACAATTTGATTTCTATTACATAGAAAATATGAGTCTTACTCTTGATCTTAAAATAATTTTAAACACTATTATTGTAGTTTTACTTTTAAAAGGAAGATAGTTTGCGTAGAATTCTTGTTATAATCCCGACTTTCAATGAATCAGAGAATATCACTAAAATTATTCCTGAGGTATTGGCGCATTCAAATGATAAGAATGAGTTTAATGTTCTTGTAGTCGATGACAATTCCCCCGATGGCACTGCTGCACTTGTAAAAGGGATGAATAATCCCAATGTATTTATCATTGAGAGGGAAGGCAAGCTTGGTTTGGGAACGGCATATATTCGGGGTTTCAGATATGCCATGGAAAACAAGTTTGATCTTGTCTTTGAAATGGACGCGGATTTTTCACACGACCCTAAATATCTTCCTGAGTTCCTGGAAAAAATCAATGAAGGAGCGGATATGGTAGTTGGCTCAAGGTATATTAATGGTGTTTCTGTGTTAAATTGGCCTATGAGTAGGCTAATATTGAGCTACTTTGCCAATATGTATACTCGCGTGATAACAGGCTTAAAAGTGCGTGACACTACCGCCGGATTTGCCTGTTATAAAGTTTCCTCACTCTCAAGCATTGATCTGGATAAAGTGAGATCAAATGGATACTCTTTTCAGATCGAAATGAAGTTTAAGATGTATAAAAAGGGATTTAAAATTGTTGAGATACCAATACTGTTCATAGATAGGCGGGCAGGGGAATCTAAAATGTCAAGAAGAGTGGTCTACGAAGCTTACTTTATGGTTTGGAAGTTGAAGCTAAAATCGATCTTCGGTAAGCTTTAATATTTTTTAAAATTTATACGACCCATGATCGATGTCTCTATTGTCATAGTTAATTACAATGTTAAAGACCTGGTCGATAACTGTATTGCCTCCATTTACAAATCCAATACTGCGAACCATTCCTTTGAAATTTTTCTTGTTGATAATAACTCTATCGACGGATCCGCCGGTTTTATCCGCGAAAAATATCCGGATGTCATTGTTATTGAAAATGAAGAAAATATCGGCTTTTCTAAAGCTAATAACCTGGCATTGCGAAGGGCAAGTGGTAACTATATTCTCATTCTAAACCCTGATACGATACTCGAAGAAGGTACTTTTAGTAAGATGATCCGGTTCTGCGAGGATAATCAAAATGCCGGCGCTGTTACTTCCAGGCTGATTCTTGCTAATGGACAGCTGGACTCGGCTTGCAAGAGAAGCTTTCCTACACCCGGAGTTGCTATTCCACGAATGTTGGGTTTATCCGGGCTTTTTCCTAAAAGTAAATTGTTTGGTAAGTATAATCTTTCCTACCTTGACGAAAACCAGACACATAAAGTGGATGCTATATGCGGTGCGTTTATGTTTATTCCGAAAGAAGCGCTTAATAAAGCAGGGTTGTTTGACGAAGAGTATTTTATGTATGGAGAGGACCTTGACTTGTGTTTTCGCATTAATAAAAGTGGATATGATATTTACTATTACCCCGGAGTAACGACAGTCCACCTTAAAGGCGCCAGCACTAAGAAAACAAATATCTCTTATGTGAATAATTTTTACGGGGCGATGGACATTTTCGTAAGAAAGAATTTTACGGGTGTCCCTAAGCTTCTGTCGGTTTTTATAAGATTTGGTATTCTTTTTAGATCTTCGATATCATACCTGAAAAGAGCCTTTGGTTTTTTTCTATTTCCATTGATCGATTTTATCCTTGTGTTTGCGGGATTATACGTATCTGTGTATTTGCGTTTTGGATTCTTTCCCGTTGGAGATTATCTTTTTATTATCTCCATTTATGTAATAACAATGATGGTCCTCTTACTGCTTTTTGGAAATTATAATTCACAAAAGCGTCTATCGCCTGTAAAAGCATTTAATGCTATTCTTACCGGCTTTTTCGTAAATTCATCCATTACATACTTCTTTAATGAATATGCTTTTTCAAGGGGAGTGATTCTCATATCAACAGTTATATCCATTTTTACTTTGATTGGCTGGAGAAGCCTGTTCATTATGTATAATTTTTTTAAATCCAAGAATATACTTCTGAATAAGGTAAATCTTTTGGTTGTTGGAAATAAAGAACTCACCCAGGATATAGAAGAAAAACTTCTTGCGAAGTATAATATCATTCATTTTAATGACATATCCGAAAAAAGGACAATTAACGACCTCAAGGAAACAATTATAATTAACGATATTCACGAGGTAGTATTTTCCGATGACAAATTTTCAAACCAGGAAATTCTTAGTACCATTTCTTCATTTAAAAACCGTAATGTGCAATTTAAGATCGTCCCGTCAGGAAAAGAGCTTATTTTGTCCAAATTACAGTCTAATATTGATGATATTTCGCTAATTGAGATTGAATATAATATTAATAATAAATTAAATATATTTTTAAAGAGGATTTTTGATTTTTTCCTGTCCCTGGTTTTGATTTTTACCATTTATCCTTTTATCTTAATATATGGTAAGATCCTTAAAAAACCGCTGGGAAGGCATACATCTAAGCTTTTGAACCTTCCCAAAGTTCTTTCAGGTAAAATGAGCTTTGTAGGTGTCCCTGAATGGTACCGCACCCGTGAAAAGGAATATCTTGGAAAAAGAGGACTTACAGGGTTGATACAGATCAATTATTACGATGGAATGTCCGACAAGGAAATGTCTAACTATAATGTTTTCTACGCTAAAAATCAGACACTTATGCTTGATGTGGAAATTTTACTTAAAACATTTTTTTCATTTTTAAGAAGATAAAATATAAATGGCTAACAACAATTTAGATTTCGAGAAACCGATTATTGAACTGGAGGATAAGATTGCTGATATGAGAAAAATGTCCGATCAGCTCGATATCTCAAATGAAATTAACAAACTTGAACAAAAGGTACAGGAATTAAGAAAGAGTATTTTTGAAAATCTTACTCCCTGGCAGGTGGTTCAGCTCGCCCGGCATCCCGAGCGTCCATATACCCTTGATTATATTTACCTGATGACTGATAACTTCGTTGAACTCCACGGAGACAGATATTACGGTGATGATAAATCCCTCGTCGGAGGTTTTGCCAATATAGGAGAGCATTCCGTGATGATAATGGGTCAGCAGAAGGGAAGAGATACAAAATCTAACATTTACCGTAATTTCGGAATGTCAAGTCCCGAAGGATACAGAAAAGCGCTTCGCCTTATGAAGCTTGCCGAAAAATTTAATAAGCCCGTTATTACTTTGATAGATACTCCCGGAGCATATCCCGGTATAGAAGCCGAAGAACGCGGACAGGCTGAAGCAATTGCAAGAAATCTTATGGAAATGGCTGGTCTAAAAGTCCCTATCATTGCAGTTATTATCGGCGAAGGGGCATCCGGCGGTGCTCTTGGTATTGCTGTGGGTGATAGGGTGTTAATGATGCAATACTGTTGGTATTCTGTTATTTCACCTGAATCCTGCTCTTCTATATTATGGAGAAGCTGGGATTTCAAAGAGCAGGCAGCTGAAGCGCTTAAGCTGACTGCCCCGGACCTGATGAAGGTGGGTATTATCGATAGAATTATCGAGGAACCGGATGGTGGTGCTCACCGTGACCACGAAAAAGCTGCCGGCATTCTAAAAAATGTCCTTATGGAAGAATTAAACGAAGTGAAAAAAATTAAAGCGGATAAACTGCTTGATAACCGTATCAAAAAATTTGGTGCTATGGGTTATGTAAAAGAATAAATCAGATAATAGTGGAAGATATAATCAGTAAAGAAAAAAACCTTTCTGCCGAGATAGATGAAACTCTCGAAATAAACGGCAAAGTTAATTCAAAGTTTTTGATAAAAGGCGGAAACCCACTGCATGGTAACGTGAAAGTTACCGGTGCGAAAAATTCCGTGCTTAAGCTCATTCCTGCTTCTTTGCTTACAGCGGAAAAGTCGGTTTTCCATAATGTTCCCAATAAGATAAGTGACCTTGTTATCATAAGAGAGATTTGCTCTCTCCTCGGCTCAGAATATACTGTGGATGATGATAATTTCTCCATTGAAACGCCGAGCATAAGGTCATCACACATTCCCTTTGATCTCGGGAATGCGACCCGTGCAGCCATTCTGATGGCAGGACCTCTGCTGGTTAGAACTGGTAAAGCGGAGATTCCGATTCCCGGCGGGTGTAAGATCGGAGCGCGTCCCCTGAATTTTCACATAGAAGCACTGAGGAAGCTCGGTGCAAATGTAAAAGAAGATGGGGATTATTATGTAATGGAAACAGAGGGGTTAAAGGGAACTAATATTCACCTCGAATATCCAAGTGTAGGGGCTACAGAAAATGTTATCATTGCGAGCACACTCGCCAAAGGAAGGACTATCCTTAGCAATGCTGCGGTTGAACCCGAAATAATCGACCTGATTAAGTACCTGCAAAATATGGGTGCAATAATCGAAATAAGCACCGATAGAAAAATTACCATCGAGGGAGTTGACAAGCTCTTTGGAGCAGAACACTCCGTTATCCCGGACCGGATTGTTGCGGGGTCTTTTGCTTCAGCTGCAATTGCCTCAAAAGGGGATGTTTTTGTGGAGGGAGCGCGGCAGGAAGACCTTATTACGTTCCTTAATGCCATTCGAAGGATGGGTGGTAAGTATAAGGTTATGGATAATGGAATTAGATTTTACTACGATGGGGAGTTAAAGCCCATAGTAATTGAGACTGATGTCCATCCCGGGTTTATGACGGACTGGCAGCAGCCCTTTGTCCTGCTTATGACCCAGGCTAATGGAATTTCAATCGTGCACGAAACAGTATATGAAAAGCGGTTTGGATATATCGATGAACTTAAAAAAATGGGCGCGGAGGTAGAGCTATATGACCGCTGTCTCGGCAGTCTCCCTTGCCGCTTCATAAATACACATTATCACCACAGCGCCATTGTGAAAGGACCTACTCAGCTCCACGGAGCGGAAATTAACATCCCGGATCTTCGAGCGGGATTTTCATATTTGATAGCCGGTGTAATTGCAAAAGGTGAATCTTTGGTTCACGGGTCCATATACATCGATAGAGGATACGAGGAAATTCACAAAAAAATGCGTGAGTTGGGTGCCGATATTCAGCGCATTTAATTTTTACTACTCAAAACCTTTAATACAATAATGAAAGACAAGATCGAAGAGCTTAATTCCAAACGCGCTGAGGCATTGCTTGGCGGCGGAGAAGATAAAATCAATGCCCTACACGAAAAAGGAAAGCTGACTGCACGTGAAAGGATTAACATCTTACTCGATAAAGGTTCTTTTGAGGAAGTCGATATGTTTGTCCGTCACCAGTCAAAGGATTTCGGATTAGAGAAAACTCGATTTTATACCGATGGTGTAATTACAGGAACAGGGAAGATCGGTGGAAGAACCGTTTGTGTTTATTCACAGGATTTTACCATTCTTGGAGGCTCTCTCGCAGAGTACCACGCAAAGAAGATCTGTAAAATAATGGACCTGGCGATGAAGATCGGTGTACCCGTAATCGGAATAAATGACAGCGGCGGAGCGAGGATTCAGGAAGGTGTGGTGTCGCTCGGAGGATACGCGGACATCTTTTTAAGAAATACTCTCGCCAGTGGTGTTGTGCCGCAAATATCTGCCATTGTCGGACCCTGCGCAGGAGGCGCGGTTTATTCTCCTGCAATAACGGATTTTATATTTATGGTGGAGAATACTTCATATATGTTTGTAACCGGTCCGAATGTGGTAAAGACTGTGACTAACGAAGAAGTTTCGTTCGAAGATCTCGGGGGAGCAAATACCCACGCTGAAAAAAGCGGTGTAAGCCATCACACGTCAAAGAACGAGATTGAATGCCTGCAGGAGATACGAAAGCTTATGTCATACCTGCCATTGAATAATATGGACGATGCGCCAAGATACGATTTTGATCTTTCCAAAGAAAAAGAGCAGACAGAACTGAATGATTTCATGCCGGATAATCCAAACAAACCCTACGACATCAAAGATGTTATTACAAGACTTACCGATCCGGACAGTTTTTTCGAAATTCATAAAGATTATGCTCAAAATATCGTCGTCGGCTTTTCCAGGATAGCGGGGCGGAGTGTAGGGATAGTTGCTAACCAGCCGCTCGTCCTTGCAGGAGTGCTCGACATAGCGGCTTCAGTAAAGGCTGCCCGCTTTGTCCGTTTCTGTGACGCATTTAACATACCTTTACTTGTGCTGGAGGACGTACCGGGATTTTTACCCGGGACGGATCAGGAGTGGAGAGGTATCATACGTCAGGGAGCAAAGCTGCTTTATGCATTCTGTGAAGCCACCGTACCTAAAATAACAGTAATTACGAGAAAAGCTTACGGAGGCGCTTACGATGTAATGAACTCCAAGCATATCCGGGGTGATATCAATCTTGCCTGGCCTACAGCGGAAATAGCCGTAATGGGTCCGAAAGGCGCGGCTGAGATCATCTTCAAGAGAGAGATAAAAGAGGCAGAAGATCCCGAAGCAAAGCTGAAAGAGAAGACGGAAGAGTTCGCAGAGAAATTTGAGAATCCGTACCTTGCAGCCGAACGGGGATTTATCGATGATGTGATAGAGCCTAAGGATACCCGTAAAAAGCTCATCTATTATTTCAATCTTTTAGAGACGAAAGTCGATACCAACCCCAAGAAGAAGCACGGAAACATACCGCTTTGAGAATTGTCAATTCTCATTAATCAATAGACAATTTTGTTTTTTCAATAGAATAAAGATTAGTGTTTGCACTTAGTTTTTTTAATTAGGTGGTTTTTCATAATTTGGTAGTTTGGAGTTTTAAAATGGTTTTGTTGTTTTTATAGTTATTTAGGAAAAGTTTGGTGTTGGTCCGAAAATTTGGTTTGTAAAAACAGGAGTTTCTTAAACAGTATTTCCCTGGAGAATTTTTTATCCATCATCATTACAAGAACTTTTACCACAGAGGACACAGAGACCGCAGAGGTTTTATAGTATGGTTTGAGTTTAATCACACTATAACCCTCCCCTATCCCTCCGTCGGAGGGAATACACTAATTATACGCCAAGGAACGGATAGAATAAACTACGTTCAACTATATCAATATAGTAATATTTACGGTGAATGTCAAGGCATATTTTTAAATAGTCAATTCTCAATAGTCAATAGACAATAATTGCAAACAGGAGGTTATGTTGAAATAAAAAATGATTTTAGTGAAGTAGAGATGTAAAATGTAAATCCCGCAACATATCTGCGGGACTTCGCTTCTCTACGACGGCAATAGGGCAAACGTAAAAAGGTGAAAAGTATAGCCACTTGCAAAACTCACAAAAAATATCCATATTATAGAAGCTCCCCTATTTAAAAAATGAGAAAATTACTCTACATAATACCGCTTTTACTTGCATTCGCCTTTACGGGTAACCCTCCCGGGTGGTATGAGCAGACCTTGCCTGTGAATGACTTTGTGAATGACATATTCTTTACAGATACACTCACAGGGTGGGTGGTAACACAGGGACATACCAATAACCAGGATACAGCTTACATACTGAAGACTACTAACGGCGGTGATAATTGGACGGTGCAATATGCAAGGAATATGAACATGACCGCTGTTCAATTTACGGATCACCAGACAGGATATGTTGGTGGAGCAAGCGGTACAGGAACAATCTATGTATTGAAAACCACTAATGGAGGTGATAACTGGATTCAGATAATGGGTACAACTGCCGGAACTCAGGCAGATGATATGTTTTTTCTAAACTCTGATACAGGTTGGATATGCGATAGTCCCAATTTAATAGGTTTTGGTTTAATTAAAACCACTAATGGTGGTTTAAACTGGTTCCAGCAGCTTGATAATAGTTACCGTCCTCTTCGTGTTCACTTTATTAATGCCGATACGGGATGGATGGGAACGAATGAAGCAAATGGGAGATTATATCGAACAACTAATGGAGGAAGTAATTGGAATTTACTCTATACATCTAATACTTCAGTATCTACTCTTTTCTTTTTAAATGGACTAAACGGCTGGATACGTGGTGGAACAACCAATGGTTTAATTTATACACTTAATGGCGGAATAAACTGGATTAATTGTCAGGGAGAAAATGCTCCCTTTAATGTAAAATTTGTAAATGATTCAATAGGATATGCGGGAGGGGGCAATCAGCCTTTACGAATTGCAAAATCTACAAATGGGGGGAAACTTTGGGGATATCAGAGTGCTCAGGCCACACCTGATATCTCTGTGGCAGTTTTAAGCAATGATACTAACAATGTATGGGCGGGGAAACAGGTACTGATACATACTTCAGATGGAGGAGGAGCAATAATATATACAGATATACAGCAAATAGGAACACAACTACCTGCAGATTTTAAGCTCTACCAGAATTATCCAAATCCTTTCAATCCTGAGACTACCATAGAATTTGAACTAAAGAAAACCTCGGACATAAGCCTCCAGATATATGATATATCGGGTAGAACGATAGGAGGAGTAGGATTTACAAATAAAAGTCCGGGCAGATATAAGTATATATACAAAGCGGAAAATTTAACTACCGGAATATATTTTTTCAGGTTGATCGCAAGCGGAGTAATTATCGATACTAAAAAGATGATATTAGTAAAATAATATTCTTTCATTTAATCGTTCCGTTTTCAGCCATTGAACACGGATCATTAAAATAGCCACGTAATGCGATTCCCGCATTTAAAAAAATATTTCATAAACCAAAAACAAAACCAAAATGAGAAACCTACTACTCAAGGCGGCATTACCCGTAATGCTGTTAGCTACTTCAGATGGTTTAATCACAAAAAAATATCGGTATAATTATAAAAACACTATTGCTAATGTAATAATAATCTATTAGTTTTATTTAGCTCCCCAACAAAAAGACTATATGAAAAAAATCTTACTATTCGAACTGTGCTTATTATTACTTGCTACAAACTTCCAATCGGATAATCCTCCCGGTTGGTATCAACAGACCTTACCTGTAAATGACTTCGTTAATGACATATTCTTCATTGATACCCTTACAGGGTGGGTGGTAACGCAGGGACATACCAATAACCAGGATACAGCCTATATAATGAAAACCACTAACGGAGGTGACAACTGGACGGTGCAGTATTCAAGGAATATGAACATGACTACAGTTCAATTTACAGATCATCAAACGGGGTATGTGGGAGGAGCAAGCGGTACAGGAACAATATATGTATTGAAAACTACCAACGGCGGTGATAATTGGATTCAGATAATGGGTACTACAGCAGGAACTCAAGTTGATGATATGTTTTTTTTAAACTCCGATACAGGCTGGATATGCGATAGTCCAAATTTAATAGGTTTTGGTTTGATCAAGACGACCAATGGTGGTTTAAACTGGTTCCAGCAGCTGGATAACAGCTACCGCCCTCTTCGTGTTCATTTCATTAATGCCGATACCGGTTGGATGGGAACGAATGAAGCAAATGGGAGACTGTATAGAACAACCAATGGAGGAAATAACTGGGAGTTACAATATACTCATTCTTCTGGAATTTTGGATGTTTATTTTTTTAATGCAAATATTGGTATTCTAACATCCGGATTAAATTTAAAAACTACAAACGGTGGCTTTAATTGGGAATCAACTAATGATGGTGGTGGAAAAATTTCTATGGGCAATGATTCTGTTGGTTGGGCAGGCAGAATATTTTCTAATATTGTCAAAACTACTAACCAAGGTACAACATGGTTTGTGCAGACAACCCCTATATTCAATAACTCAAATGTATATGCTGTTGATGAAAATACTTGCTTTGCCGGAGGTAGCGGCATAGTGAAAACTACAGACGGAGGCGGTCCAACCAGTATTTTTCAAATTAATAATACACTTCCTAATGTTTTTGATCTATTTCAAAATTATCCGAATCCCTTTAATCCTACAACAAATATAAAATTTAATATTACAAGTATAACAGAAGTCCGATTAAAGATTTATGATTCACAAGGAAAAGAAATTAAACAATTAATAAATGAGAAGCTCCCACCGGGTGAATATAACTTTTTATTTGACGGTACAAATTTGACCAGTGGAATATATTTTTACCGTTTAGAGGCAAGTGATTTTATGAGTACAAGGAAAATGGTTTTGATAAAATGAGAAAGATACTCTATATAATACCTCTGTTATTTGCATTCTCCTTTTCAGGTAATCCTCCCGGGTGGTATGAGCTTACGCTTCCGATAAATGACCAGGTGAATGACATATATTTTACGGACTCGCTTAACGGTTGGATAGTAACACTTGGTGATAACAGTCCTCCCGACACGGGACATATACTTCATACGTCGGACGGCGGAAATAGCTGGGAAGTACAGCTATCCCACGTTGGAGATTTCGCAGCCATACAGTTTCTCAATAATAATACGGGCTACGCTTATGGGTTTGTGGGTTTCACGAGATTTTACAAAACGACCAATGGAGGAAGTAACTGGATTGATTTAAGCGCTGGAATACCGATATTTGGAGCAGTATTCGGAGGAGGCGACATGCAATTTATAAACAAAGATACAGGTTGGTTATGCAGTAGTTCATCTATAGTAGGCGGTGGAGTGGCAAAGACGACCAATGGTGGAATAAACTGGGTACAGCAGTTAGGAACAACCGAAAGGCCAAGCAAATTATTTTTCATAAATGCCGATACAGGCTGGGCTCTGGGATCAGGGAATAATTTATACCGCACATTAAACGGAGGAACAAACTGGGGTATACAGTATGGGTTTAATCAAGCTTTAAGAGATATATTTATGATAAATAATGATACAGGGTGGGCAATAATAAATAACCCTGCTCAACTTGTAAAGACAACAAACGGCGGGTTTAATTGGTTTGAGCAGATGAAACCGGCACCTGAAAATAGATTAAATTCTTTATTTTTTTGGGATAGCAAAAGAGGATGGATAGGTGGAGGCTTTGGAAAGATACTGAAAACAACGGATGGAGAGAATTGGTATAACCAACCAGCTCCGAATGAGCATTATGAGGTAATCATTTTTTTAGATACAAGTATAGGCTTTGCTGGGGGGACAAAGATGATAAAGACTACCGATGGAGGAGGTCCTACCTTAATAACTCAATTAAACAGCGAAATTCCTTCAAATTTCAGTTTATTTCAGAACTACCCAAATCCCTTCAATCCAACTACAAGTATAAAGTTTAATGTTCAAAGTTCAAAGAATGTCGAATTGTCTGTATATGACATTGCAGGTAAGGAAATAACCACATTAGTAAATGAGAAATTATCTGCAGGGGAATACAATTATCTTTTTGATGGAAGTATGCTTACTTCAGGGATTTATTTTTATAAATTAACTGCCAATGGAAATATTGTAAATACAAAGAAGATGGTTTTAATAAAGTAATACGTATGCTTTCAGCCACGGAAAGCCAGTCATATACAGTCCAACATTAATCGGTTCCCGTATTAAAATATTTTTCATAAACCAAAAACCAAACTAAAATGAGAAACCTACTGCTCAAGACGGCATTACCCGTAATGCTGTTAGCCGTGTATTTCCTAATTACAGGTAGTTTTTCTAAAACCGAAAAGAAATACAAGCCTGAATTCAACAAACAAGAACTCACTCAGACAGCTTACCTGCCTTCATTTAAAGATGAGTTCGTGAATATAATATTTAACAAAGGATATACCTGGGATAACAACTTTGTACCGTTCCGGCTGGACAGGATGAGGGACAGTCTTCATTTCAACGGCTCGCAGAACTATTTCTGGCAGGACAGCTATTATGGAAATATTCTCGGCAATCCTCTTGATTCAAGCCAAATTACATATATGAACACCCTGATGACTGATGTTCAAAACGCCGGGCTGAAGGGTGTATTTAACCGAAACAAGATAGCAGACGCAATCACAAATAGTCAGAGGGTGGTATATGAAGTAGCGCCCGGAAATAATCAGACTACTGTAAATGACGGGTTTGTGTATAAGAACATGACAGGAATATATGAAGTAGATGAAGGCAGAACTGTAAGGCATGCTACTAACGCCCCTCCTCCGGGAACAGATGCGACATCACCCGGCTATCTCTGCAGGGATATATATGAAAATATGCAGCACAGTGACAACATAGGTAGCTGGACGTGGACAGACCTTCAGACATGGTATCTTAAACCGATGATGAAAATAGACTCAAATATAGTCGATAGTGATCCTGACATGGAAATTTGTAAAATTGAAGTAAGGAAATTTAATGGTAATATATTAAAAGAAATTACAATCAGAGCAAGAAATTTTGTTGACCAAAATGGAAATTATAATGGATTATATATTGATGAATTTAGTTTTGATCCTGGGCCAAATCCATTAAATTTTCTTGGGGCAACAAACTCTTCCGGTTTAAACGATGGCTGGACGGATATCTTCAATAGCGGCAATATGATCGATAAAATATGCGGGGTGGATTTCAGGATATACTGGCACGGCAATGCCGACCTGTGGTTCGATAAACTGACGATAGATGACGAAGACGCAAATAACCTATTCAGCGGAATATGGAATGATAATATTAAGGAGGAAGTACAGGAGTTCTGGCCCGGCGCTAATAACAGCAATTATTTTTTCTTTGTGGATGAGCTTTTCTATTCAAATATGGCCGCCGCTAAGTATGTATATGACAGCGCCAGAGTATGGAATCCGGGCGTAAGGATAAGCTCCGCTATTACTAACCACTTCAATATGCTCGGCATAAGAAGCGAAAGATTACTTTCTTTCGAAAAATTCTTCGAGCTTATACAACCGGAGGTATTTACTCTTGATGTCCATGAGGTTGGAGGATGGAAATACCTTCCCAATTCGCTTCCCCGTTATCATTATCCAGACTACCGCCCAAACAGTGTGTGGTACCAGAATAATACATTATATAATAATTTTCTTCAGAATAAGGTTTTCGGCGATAAAAGCGAAGAGACCGGCAGGTCGAGCGAGTCAGTATTTTCCAACATCGATTATGACGCGCCTGAACCCCGGGGTTCCTTCGTATACCAGGTTAGAAAAGCCAGGGAGATGTCGAACAGCATCTCTCCGGGCGCAAAGATGATAATACAGCCCCAGATCCATTCAGGGGTATTGAGAAAAGTTGGGGAGAATATGTACGAGCAAAGTTATGGCTTTCGGGAACCGACAAACCAGGAAATAGAAGCGCAGGCAGTAATAGGACTTTCTCATGGCGCGGACGGTTTGTGCTGGTTTATCTATGACAGCTTTTCCTTAGACCCAACAGCCCCGGGAGCCTTGCTTCTTGAGGATGCTTATGAAACTTCATTTTCGGCGGCAGATTCGCTCTTTCATTTCGGTCTGGCCAATCTCTGGGCTAGTGAGCTTCGCATATACAACGATTACGGACAGAATAAGATTCGGTATATCGACAGCATGAATCAAAAACTTCTGAACTGGAAACCATATCTTGACCGAATGGATTGGTATGACGGTGTTAGTGTTCACAAGCAGACTGCGGATCATTATTTTATTTCCGACATAGTAAGCATAGCCCCATATATCGGTGGTCCCAATAGCTGTGTAGAAGATGCTCCCACATCATATACAGACTGCGAAGATGAGCGGTTCTGGGAGATCGGATTTTTTTCCGGTAAAGAACCCCGTGACCTCACAAAATACTTTACCGTGGTCAATAGGCGATGCGAAC
>JAEYVS010000120.1 GCA_023429265.1 Bacteroidota bacterium
ACATCTTGTGAATCAAAAGCAAAACGCAGGCAGGTACCAGGTTAGTTTTGACGGTGCTTCTCTTGCCAGCGGTATTTACTTCTATAAGATCGTGACACAGGAGTATGTACAGGTTAAAAGGATGTTATTGATCAAATAATATTTCCATAGGTTATTCAGAAACCCTGCTTTGAATTTTCAGAGCAGGGTTTCTTCGTTTTTGAGCAGAATATATACTTTCTTAGTAAATTGTTACAGTAAAATTATTTGTGTAATATTGTAAGATGAAAGAAAAAATACGTATTGCCTCAGGACAAGGATTCTGGGGAGATCTGATAGACGCACCAATCAAGCAAGCCACTCAGGGAGACATAGATTACCTTGTAATGGATTACCTGGCAGAGGTAACGATGTCAATACTTCAGAAACAGAAGATAAAAGACCCAAAATTTGGATACGCGAAGGATATTCCCGCGCTAATGGGGAGATTACTGCCCATAATGAAAGAAAAGAAGTTTAAAGTAATTACAAATGGGGGAGGAGTAAATCCTATTGGCTGCAAAGATGCAATTTTTGAAGTTGCAAAGGGACTTGGAATCACGGATCTGAAGGTAGGCATAGTAATGGGTGATGACATTCTCTCGAGAATGGATGATCTTCTGGATAAGGGAGTGGAATTAAATAACATGGAAACAGGTGAAAGTGCCAAAAGCATTAAGGATGATGTTATTAGCGCTAATGTATATCTTGGAGCCTCAGGCGTAGTGGATGCTCTTAAACAGGGAGCGGACATTGTGATAACAGGCAGAGTAACCGATACAGGATTGACGCTTGCGCCGATGATATATGAATTCGGATGGGATATGAATAACTGGGATTTGATGGCAGCGGGGACGGTAGCGGGACACATACTGGAATGCGGTGGACAGGCGAGTGGGGGGAATTTCCACGGAGACTGGAAGAATGTGCCTGATCTGGCGAGAATAGGTTTTCCCATTGCAGAGGCATATCCTGACGGAACAGTTGTAATCACAAAGCACGAAGGAACAGGTGGATTGGTAAGCATTGATACCGTCAGCGAACAGCTTGTTTATGAAATTGGGGATCCCAAAGATTATATTACTCCGGATTGTGTAGCAGATTTTACTTCCATACAATTAGAGAACACCGGTAAAGATCAGGTAAGAGTATATGGAGTAAAGGGATTGCCCGCGACAGAATTTTATAAAGTCTCGATGTCATATCTGGATGGGTATACAGCATTCGGAAACCTGACTTACTGCTGGCCTGACGCACTTGAAAAAGCTAAGGCGGCTGATCAGATATTAAGGACCAGGCTCGATGATCTGGGATTAAAATTCGAAGAAATACGTACTGAATTCCAGGGATATAATGCCTGCCACGGTCCATTGGCACAGAAGATCGATGAACCAAATGAAGTCGTTTTAAGGATAGGTGTCAGGTCACACGAGTATAAGACAATCGAACGGTTTGGCAAAGAGATAGCTCCTCTAATACTTACGGGACCTCCCGGTGTAACGGGTTTTTCTGGAGGACGCCCAAAACCATCCGAGGTGGTTGCATATTGGCCTGCATTAATCCCAAAGAAGGAAGTTAACCCCGAAGTTATTGTAGAATCTTTGTAATTATATTTTAATGGATAATATTCTTGTTATAGGCGCTTCAGGTCAAATAGGATCTGAACTGACTGTTGCTTTACGTGATAGATATGGTAATGATAATGTTTTTGCCACGGATATAAAGGACGCTCCGGCAGATGTAATGGAAAGCGGACCTTTTCACTTATTGGACGTAATGAATAATAAAGAAGTAAGCGAATTTATAGACAAACATAAGATAGACCAGATATACTTGCTTGCGGCAATGCTCTCGGGAACAGCGGAGAAACATCCAATGAGAGCCTGGGATGTAAATATGGATAGTCTGATGAGTGTGCTTGAATTATGCAGGGATAAGGGAATACGCAAACTTTTCTGGCCCAGCTCCATAGCTGTTTTCGGTCCTTCAACGCCTAAAGAGAATACACCCCAGGTAACGATAACAGAGCCAAATACTGTATATGGTATCAGTAAACTTGCAGGCGAGAGATGGACAGAGTATTACAACACTAAGTATGGGATTGATGTGAGAGGTATCCGGTATCCCGGATTGATAAGCTATAAGACTGAGCCTGGCGGAGGTACTACAGATTACGCGGTGGAGATTTTTTATGAAGCCGTAAAGAAAGGGAATTATGAATGTTTCCTGTCCAAAGATACAACCCTGCCCATGATGTTTATGGCTGATGCAATCAGAGCCACTCTGGATTTGATGGAAGCTGACGGAGAGCAATTGACTATTAGGGGTGGATATAACGTTGCCGGATTCAGCTTTTCACCTGAGGAGATAGCGTCGGAGATAAAGAAACACATTCCCGGTTTTGAGATAAGCTACAACCCTGATTTCAGGCAAAAAATAGCAGACTCCTGGCCTCAAAGTATCGATGATTCGACAGCGAGAACGGACTGGGGGTGGAATCACGAATACGGACTCGAGAAAATGACAGAAATAATGCTAGAGGAGGTGAAACGTAAACTTGGAATATGATAAAATCCCTCGAAAAGCTTCAACCTCACACACGAGGCCTTCTTTATATTTCATTTACTGCATTTTTATGGAGTTCGAGCGGATTATTCATTAAAGTATTAACGCTCGGAGCCTTCCAGATATCATTTTTCAGATCCGCCATTGCAGGCATTACCATTCTTGCTATATCAATCATAGCCAAAAGAAAACCAAAATTTGAGAGAGATTTAATTTCAAACCTTTGCGCTTTATCATACGCCGCAATATTGATATTCTTTGTACTTGCCACTAAGATGACGACTGCTGCTAACGCTATTTTCCTTCAATTTACCGCACCAATATATCTATTATTCCTTGAGCCTATATTTCTAAAAACTAAATTCAGGATAAGGGACCTAATTACTATTATTTTCTGTATTGCAGGAATGGCACTTTTCTTTTTCGGAAAACTCGACACGGGGAGTATTTATGGAAATGTCTTTGCAATATTGTCAGGGATTAGCTTTGCTTTTTTCTCGTTATTTCTAAAATGGAAAAAACAGCTTCATAAATCCGCTAATACTTTAAATAACCTGATAGTTGGAAATTTTCTGGTCAGCATAATATGTCTTCCTCTGATATTTGACGGGCTCAGCGTTTCATTGACTGAGAGTTTAATCTTGATATATATGGGCGCAATACAGATAGGGGTCAGTTATATGATTTTTAATGAAGGAATAAAATATGTAAGTGCTACAGAAAGCATGATTATTGCGATGCTTGAGGCTATGTTTAATCCAATATGGGTTTATGTGGGAATAGGTGAGGAGCCATCAGGTTACGCTATAATAGGCGCGGCGATAATTTTCGCGGCAATATTAGTCCACAATATCAGGTCTCCCCGAAAGAAGAAAATGCTTCTGGTTGATTAGGTTCAGTCAAAAAACAGGAAGTATATCAATCCGGCAATTGCCCCCTGCATAACAAGTAGTGAGATCAATGAGATAGTATCATTTCTGTTTGTTTTACTAAGGTCAGATGGGTTAAATGTTTGCCTGTAAGTATCGTAGAATTCGTTTGCTACATTTTTATGGTAAATAGCAGATATACCACTAAGTAATGCTCCCGCTCCAAACGAACCTATCGCTAGAAAATCTCTTTTACTTTTGAAATCTGTTTTTCTGTTTTTATAAACAATATCACCTGATTGTCCATACTTTACCTCTCTTAGCTTGACGAAAACATTGCCAATAGTGTCACCTGCAGAAATTAAGAGTATTTCATCTACATATTCATCCTTTTTAAATGTAAGCTTACCGGACATCGGGCTTTCTTTATAAAGTCTCAATGGGGTATATCCCAGCAGGGTATCATTTAGAAAAACTCTTGCATTAAACGGATCGGAATTAATTAAATAATACCTCGCAAAATTTATTGAAAGGGTAGTATCAGAAACAATATCAACATCCCGCCTATAATTCTCAATCTCCCACTCATTGCCTGATGAAAGGATTAGCATTAGTGTGTATGTCCCCCCTTTAAGAGAATAATCGTAAACCGGAGCTTTTCCGGCCTCTGTCGAATCTATGAATACTCTCGCTCCCGGAGAACTGCAGACAATGTTAACTTTATAAACTTGTGTAGTATCTTCTGCTGAAGCTGGAGAATAAAACGACAGTATCATTAATATGAATAGTAAAATCTTCATTGGAACTTATTTTCTGGTGTGAAACAATAGATGTTCTTGTCTTCAGAAGCAGCAAATACATAATCCTTCCATACAAGGGATGTAGTTCTGATCCTTCCTTCTGTCCCGAACTTCCATAATTGCGCTCCATTTTTAGCATCCAGGCAGTAGAAATTCATATCAAAAGAGCCTATAAATAGCTTGTCTTTGTGAATCACCGGGGAAGCAGTGATTGCGCCGCCGGTCTGAAATTTCCAGTTTATAGCTCCGGTGGTTCTGTTTAAAGAATATACAATTCCGTCTATACCAGAAATGATTACATCGTCCCCCCAGAATGAAGGTGAAGATTTATATGTGGTTTCAAGGTCTTTTTTCCAAAGGATATTTCCATCAAGGTCTATACAGTAGAATAGACTGTCATCAGAACCTACGAATATTATTGAATCATAAACGGAGGCATCGGCATATATCGGTCCACCGGTCTTTAACTGCCACTTTTCATAGCCTTTATTAAGGTCCAGACAGAATATATTACCATTAGTATTGCCTATCACGACCTTATCTCCGTATACTGTAGGAGTAGTATAAAAGGATTTTGTTTCTTCTTTTGTGCCTGCGGCAGGATAGACCCAGTTAATATTACCGGTAGTTTTATCCAGATTATAAACCTTGTTGCTGACGGAGCTGACAAGTATCATATTATTAATTAGAAGAGGTGAGGTTTTAGACATTCCGATATCCCTGGACCATATCTCCGAGCCTTTATCGACATTGTAGTTAATTATAGAATTCTTTTTGTCTCCCTCAAAAGTAAAGATCAAGCCGCCGGTATATATTGCCGGAGCGCTGAAGGCACCTTTGCCAAGGTTTGTTATTCGCCCTAGACTTTTTCCATTTTCTATATTAATGGCAAATATTTCTCCGCGGAGTGTAGAACTGAATAATACACCATCACTCGCGGAAAGGCAATTATTAGAAAATCCCGCATCCGCATCGAGCTTCCACGCAAGCTTGTATGGCGGGGGGAGGGGGAATGTAGACTTTGAAATGTTTGTTCTTTCCGGGTCAGAACCAATCAGGAGCCAATCCTCTTTTTCATTGACCTCAATTTTTTCTTTAAAGGCGATCGATGAGCAGGAAATAACCGAAACAGAACAAATACACAGCAATATGAAACGGGCGGTTTTCATAATCTTTATAATATAGGATATAATAAAGAAAATGCGCTAACAAGGATATGGAAAATTTTGGTATAGAGGAATAAAAAAACGCAGTTTTTTGTTATAAATTGAGATGGAAAAGAATACGGGGGAGCTATAAATATATTTCAATTATATTCTTATGTAAATGGAATTAACGGGTATCAAAAATTTTTTCCTATACATCTATATACTTGCATTATATTCATTATTTCTCTAACTTAATTTCGAATTAACAACTCAAAGGGAGTTAAAAGCTAAAGGAGAATAGCTAAATGAAGGAATTTGATGATCTTGGATACTTTGATGAAGAAGGTGACGGATCAGATGATAACAGGTCTAAGGGGAATAAAAACGGAAATGATCCGGACAATGATGATTTTCAAAATTTCCAGTATGATTCGGAATCGCTGGAAGAGTACATAGCCTCTCTTTACGAGGAGCAGGATTATGAGAAAGCACTCAAATATGCTAATATTCTTTTAGAGCTCTATCCATACTCTACCGACGGATACCATAAAAAAGCTTTGATTCTGGATGGTCTGGGAAGATATGAAGAATCTTTAATTTATTATGATAAGGCAATTTCATTAAATCCCACGGATTACGAAATATTACTGAATAAAGCCATTACATTGGACAATAGTGAAAGTTATGACCAGGCAATAGAATTATTCAAGCAAGTGTTAAATATGGAAGCAGGAAACTCGGATGCTCTTTTTAATATGGGGCTAACATATGAAAGAATAGAAAGATTTTCGGAAGCAGCAGAGTGTTTTGAAAATGTTATTAAGCTGGATATAACCCATAAGGATGCTTACTATGAGCTTGGATATTGTTATGATTTCCTGGAAAAGCTAGAAGATTCGCTTAATTCTTATGATAAACATCTTGAACTTGCTCCACTGAACTATAATGCATGGTACAATAAAGGTATTGTTTTAAACAGGCAGGGAAGGTATTTACGCGCCATTGAAAGCTATGAAATATGCCTGGCGATTAAAGAAGATTTTGCTTCTGCATGGTATAATTGCGGAAATGCTTATGCATCACTAGGAAGATTATACAAAGCCATAGAATATTACAAGAACGCATTGAAGTATAAGAATGATGATCCGTATTCTCATCATAATATTGCAAATGCATTCGAAGAGCTGGGAAATTATAGGGAAGCCGTATATTATTTTACGAAAGCAATAAGCCTCGACTCGAATAACTATGAATCATTTTTCGGGCGAGGAAACTGTTATTATAATTTAAATGAATATGAGCATGCCCTCCGTGATTATAATTCTGCCATAGCACTTTGTAAGGATTATTCGGAGATATGGTATTCGAAAGCTGACACAGAAATCGCATTACACAGGCTTGATGATGCGCTGGAAAGTTACAGGAAGGTTGTAAAGCTTGAATCGAGAAATTATGACGCGTGGTATGATTATGGTTGCGCATTATTTGATGCAAAAAAGTTTGATATAGCTTTAGATGCATTCAACAATGTGATAAAATTTAAACCGGATTGGGCTGAACCTTTTTATGAAAAAGCAAAAGTATATTTTGTGAACGGGGACATAGAAAGAGGTGTAGATATGCTGGAGAATGCTTTTAGAATAAGCCCAAAAGACAGATTTGAATATAATTTTGAAAAGGACTGGGGTAGAGTGCTGAATTTTCTAATGCGCCGCTCAGCTAATTCATAATCATTCTTTCATTTTCACTTCAAAGAGCTTTCGCTCTTTTATCTGAATAATCCTTTTTTCCTTCATTTTACGGACCATCTCAAAATTGTGAGTTGAAAATATCACCGAAGTTCCGAGCAGGTTTATCTGGCTAAATAATTTCAATATCTCAGACGCAATAAATGGATCCAGGTTTCCGGTAGGCTCATCTGCAAGTATAATAAGGGGATCGTGTACTATGGCTCTTGCGATTGCTACTCTTTGTTTCTCACCTCCGGAAAGATCATATGGCATTTCATTTACTTTATCCAGCAATCCCACTTTAGAAGCGCAGTCATACACTCTTTTTTTGACAAGGTCCTGTCTTTCTCCTTCAATGTATAAAGGGAGAGCAATATTCTCAAAAATATTCCTGTCATTTAAAAGCAAAAAATCCTGAAATACAACGCCCATTTTTCTTCTGAGGGCAGGAATGTCTGAACTATCTGATTTACGGGAATCGAATTCATCAAATACAATGTCACCGCTGACCGGATACTGGTCACGGTAGATAAGCTTCATAAGGGTAGTTTTTCCAATGCCACTTTCACCGACAATAAATACAAATTCGCCCTTATCTACATAAAAATTAATGTTTTCGAAAATATTCTTTGTACCATATGAAAATGATACATTCTCAAATTTAAGCATATGCTCTGTTCGATGTTAGTTTTGCAGCAAGTTTCATAGCCTCAATGGTACTATTAGGGTTCGCGATTCCTTTACCAGCTATTCCGAAGGCTGTACCATGGTTTGGGGATGTCCTGATAATATTTATTCCTGCAGTATAATTGATCCCACGGTCCTTTGATATCATTTTAAACGGAATTAATCCCTGATCATGGTACATTGAAATAACCAGGTCGAAATCTTTAAAAGAGCCGGAAGCGAAAAAACCATCGGCAGGGAAGGGACCTTTGATGTTAAAGTCGGCATCCTGCAAATTTTTGACAGCCGGAATTATTACTTTGTTCTCATTGTCTCCCAGTTTGCCGCCGTCCCCGGAATGGGGGTTTAACCCAAGAAGCGCTATCTTTGGTTTTTTAATTCCAAAATCTTTAACAAGACTATTGTTACCTGTTATGACACATCCTATGATCTTCTTGACGGTTACCTGCCGGCTCACCTTGCTGAGAGGGATATGAACTGTAACCAGGGATAATGTCAGATCTTTTGAGTACATTATCATTGCGGCAGTACCGCCGCCTGCAAGTTTTTCGAGCATTTCAGTGTGCCCTGGAAATTTAAAACCACCTTTATTGAATGCTTCTTTTGAAATCGGAAGTGTAACAAGCGCATCAAATTCCTTCTTTAAACATAGTTTAATTCCTTTTCTAATAGAATCCCCTGAAAGTTTACCTGCTTGTTCGCTTACAAACCCCGGCTTTACCTTAATGCTCTTACCTGTTTTTATCTCAATAAGCTTTTCCGGAGTAATGTCGGGGAGCTTAAGTAATTCGGAGTAATATTTAAAAACTTTTGCGGATCCTACGACTTTTAGGTCATATCTCGAAGTTATGGAGTTCAGATTAAATATCTTAAGAATGATCTCCGGACCTATTCCATTAGGATCACCCATAGTAAAAAGAATGCGAGGCTTAGCCAATTTCAGCCTCATCTTTTACTTCAGTGATTTCGGCATCTGCCCAAAGACCTTCGAGGTTATAAAATCTTCTTGTATTATTGTGAAAAATATGTACCACAACATTTACATAATCCATCAGGACCCAGCTCAGGTTATTCATTCCTTCATTGTGCCAGGGTTTTTCACCCATTTTTGTTGTTTCGTCTTTAATGTGATTTGCAATAGCTTTTACCTGGGTATCCGAGGAAGCTGAACAAATAACGAAATAATCTACAATGGTAGTTATCTCTTTGATGTCAAATATCTTTACGTCTTCAGCTTTTTTTTCTATCATCAGCTGCGCGATTTTCTCTGCAAGTTCTCTGGCTTCCATTTATTTCTTTTTTGTATAGGGGTTTAATTCTTTATAATCTTTACCGATCACCACGGTGGCATCAAGTAATAGTTTTTCGTTTATCTGCGGAATAACATTTTTATCGCTTATCCCGAGACTTTGGGCTATTCTCTTACAGTTTGAGGCATTTCCTTTCCTGTCAAGTATTAATGTTTTTTCCTGGTCTTCCGTTCCGTAGTTTCCAATTTCAACTACATCAAAACCCTTATCACGCAGATAATCCGTGAACAGCTTTGCGACGCCATCTTCACCTGTGCCGTTTTTTACATCCACCTGCATCGTAAGATTGGGCTGCTTTGTGACAGTTCCGGAGGTGTCAGTGATCTCTACCGGCTGTCTTTTGCTGCCTGAGATGGTTTTATTCACGATATTGAAAATAAGATATCCGCAAACAATAAATAATATCAGTATTGAAATATTAAGTATTGTATTTGTAACTTTTTTCCTGCTGCTTTCTTTAGGGGGAGTTTTTGCCATTTAAAAACAAAAAACCGAGAATAATATTTTATTCCCGGTAACTTTTGATAAATTTATGATTAGGGTTTAATATCCAAATCCATATCTGTCATATAATCCATTGTCATACAGGGAATTCTTAATATTCCTGTATTCAAACTTTAAGAAAGAATTCTCCGATATTTTATAATCCAGAGAAAGTCTGGAAAGATTTATTCCGGACAGATCATTTCTGAGCTGTTCCGAATAATGCGCTCCGTGAATCGAATTTGCATATGGTGAATACTGTAGACTAATATCAGCAGAAATTGAAAGGTCTTCATTAAACTTGTAATTCATTGAATTGATATAAGAAGTAACCGATGCATCTCCATATCTGGATGCAATCATCGATACCTCAAACCTATGATTCATTGAAAAATTTGCAGGATTGAAAATACCAAGTATTAGATTATTAGTGCTTTTGTTAAGCTCTTCTTTTTCATAATCACCATCAATTAACTGGGCATTTATTACTCCGGAGTAAGCAAATATAAACGCAAATATTAGCAGAATTCTTTTCATAATCGAAGGTTTAATTTCTTGAAATTCATAATTTTAAAGCGAATTGTCAATGACAAAAACGCAATTGAATGTTTAGTATATTAGACAATAATTTTAGCTAAAAAGTTTATAAAAAAAAGTCCTGCACTCAAACAAGCTGCAGAACTTTGCATGTGGGGGAATAAATAAAACTCTATTTTACCAATAGCATTTTCTTTGAAAATCTGCCAAATTTGGTGTCAATTGTGTAGAAATAAACTCCAGATGAAAGAATTTCTCCGGATGAGGATTTCCCGTTCCAGGATACTTCAAATATACCTGCACTATAATCATTATTTATCAATTCGTTAATTTTTTGTCCAGCAGCATTGTAAACTGTCATAACTACATTACTTGCAGAAGGCAGAGCAAAACGAATTTTAGTTGTAGGATTAAAAGGATTTGGATAATTTTGTTTCAACTCAAATACATCAGGGATGCCGGTCCCTATCTGGGAGATTCCCACAGAACTTTTTACTGTGAATGTATGATCAGGCGAAAATTCTGATGCATTAAAAGAATTATCGATTGTTTGAACACTCCAGTAATAAGTCCCGGGTTCGAGGTTTCGAAGTTTCCATCCGGTGTTATTATCTACATTACCCCTGACGGGCATTCTTAGGTAACCGGTTTCAGGATTGGATCTTGGGGATATAATGTCGGTTCCGCCGGGTGTTGTTCCCACTCTTAAATTATATGTTAGTGACTTAATTGGAGTAGTATTATCCTGTCCCGGAAGCCATTGTAGTATAATATCTGTCTCAAATCCGTGATCTATGGATGTAGTTAATCCTTTAGGTTCAACAGGTACTGAATTGGGTACGTCACAAAGATTATTATAAACATTAGTAACTTCCTGCTGATCAACATTCAATCCCGAGATTAAAATATCAAGGTCTTTGTCATTGTCATAATCACCAAGCGCGGCTGAAGTGTTTGAAAGATTTAAAAATGGTGAATTAGTTAATTCGATGAATGAATTATTTCTATTAAGGTATATCTTTGTAACTTTTGTCATAGTCTGGGAAGAATCATTTAAGATGCCTCCTGAAAGTAAAAAATCAAGATGCCCGTCATTATCACAGTCTCCCCATATACCTACCCCTTTATAAACCCCTATAATATTTTCGTTTAGTGATGAAAAAGAATATGATCCGTTGTTTTTATAAATTTCGGTTATACTTTGTGAAAACATTCCATTTTGTTCCTTTAATCCATTTAAAAGGATGTCCGAATTCCCATCACCATTAAAATCTCCCCAGGCAAGATATGAATCGTAAACTGCAGGAAGACCAATATTCTTTGGTAGGAAAGTATTCTTGGAAGTATTAATATAAATAATTGATTCCGGCTCCGAGTTTGGTGTAGTTCTTTTTTTACCGGTAATGATAATATCCAGATCGTAATCTTTATCTACATCGCAAATTATGGCAGAACCTCCATATAGAGGTGTAAAATTATGAATTACCGCGTTGAAACCACCGGATTCATTTTCATATAAAAAACCTACCACATTTTGATTTTTATCGAGCCCTGACATAAAAATATCAAGGTCACCATCATTATCATAGTCTATCCATTTTGCAACACCTTTGTATACCGGTTCAAGAATTACAGGGTGTATGGAAAATCCATCTTGTAAATTATTCTTATAGATATTACATATAAGATTAGTTTCGGATGAATTAAGCGAACCGGTTAAAAGTAAATCCAGATCTCCATCATTGTCAAAATCACCCCATTCGGCGGAGCCATTTTTTACCGCTGGAAAATAAATATTAGATGGTGTAAAATTAGAGCCTGAAGAGTTTAGGTAGAAAGTGCAAACAGAACCACCGCTGATAAATACATCCAATAAATCATCATTATTAATGTCTACCCATGAAACTACCCCGCTTGAAGAACCTGCTATGTCAAAAAAAGTTTGTGTAAAATTTTGCGAGAATATCCTTTGATAGGGTAAAATGAGCAATAATACTAGCACAAACCCAAAGGAAAAAATTTTGAATGTCTGTTTCATTTATCCCCTCTTAAATAGAAGTTTAGACAGATAGTAACATTAAAGAAAGAAGTTAAACGTTTTAGTTTCAAATCTAAAGTATATTAGGAAATAATTCAAAAAAAAAGGTTCCATAACATAGGAGTCGCTCATATCTGCTTTTCAAATATTCTATTGAAGAAGACCAATTTTTTTGGTAAAATACATAAGTCACATTTTTAGCTTCCTAATAAGTTATTAATTTTTTAAAAATTGCAGCAGTTTTGAAAAAACCATCGAAAGATCTCTATAATTTAATTAAATCCCTTACTGTTTCTGAGAAAGGTTATTTCGTAAAGTTTGCCAAACGTCATATTATTGGCGATGAGAATAATTATTTAAAACTTTTCGAAGCAATAAATGAGCAGGAAGTATTTGATGAAGATGAAATAAAAACCCGGTTCAAGGGCGAAAAATTTATTCGTCAACTTACAACGGCTAAGAATTATCTTATGAATATGATATTGAAGAGTCTGGAGAGCTATCACAGTGATGAGTCCATAAGTGGCAAGATTGTTAGCCTGATGAATCAGTATAAAATATTGTTTGAAAAAACCCTTTTCTCACAAGCAGAGTCTCTTCTGAAGAGAGCTAAGAAACTTGCCATTGAAACTGAAAATTACCCTAAGCTCATAGACATTCTCCGATATGAAAGATCCCTTGATTATAAGAAGATAGGTGAACCGGATTTCGAAAAATACTCTTTAAATGCATTAAAAGAGGAAAAGGAGATCCTCTCTAAGCTTGAAAATCTTTCAGAGTATAACAACTTATACCTGAGGCTGTCTAGCTTATTCAAGAGAATCGGAAGACCCAGAACCGACAAAGATCTGGAAATGTTTCAAAAAATAATTTCAGATCCTTTAATGGAATCCGAAGAGCAGGCTCATTCCATTAAAGCCAGGAATTTTTATTTCATAATAAGTTATCTCTATTTCTACTGCGCCGGTGATAATGATAAAGCGTTTGAGTATGGAGAAAAACGTTTAAAACTAATTGAAGATCATTCCGAAAAAATAAGCTCTATGCAGGAAGAGTATATTTATGCTCTTTCTGATGCGATCGCGTTTGCATTTAATACAGGTAAAATAAAACTGTGTCTAAAATATTTAAAGAAAAAAAGAGAAATAGCTTTAAAATATGAGAATAAATATACAGTACCCAATAATCTGGATATGTGTGTGAGTTCATATAGCTTTGAACTATATATATATTCTATGGCAGGATATTTCAAAGAAGCACTTGAGACTGCTGACGAAGTTATTAAATGGCTGGATAAGTATCACGGAAAGATAAATAAATCCGAAGAACTTAAAGTAATATATGCAATAGCGTATGTGTATTTTGGGGCAGGCGACTATAATAAAGCTTTATTCTGGGTAAATAAAATACTAAATGACAACTCTAATTTCCGACAAGATTATAAGGTCTTTGCAAAGATAATGAATCTGATTATTCATTATGAACTGGGTAACATAGATCTGCTGGAATATAACATTAAATCCGTATTGAGATATCTTAACAACAAAGATAAGCTGTATAAGTATGAACACGCATTAATGAAGTTCATCAAGAGAATTCCTTACCTAAATGAGGACACCGACATCAGTTTTGAGTTCCACCAATTAAAAAATGAAATTGAAAAGATATCAACCGATGAATATGAAAAGAAAGCCATAGATTACTTTGACATCGTGTCATGGTTGGAAAGCAAGCTTACCAAAAAGAAATTTGCCGATATAGTGCGGGCAAAATCCGAAATAAACCTCGAAGAATTAAAAGCCGCATAGAAATTTCCTGACTCATCCGGGTTTTTAAAATCTAAACTTTTTCCACAGCTATGTTTCGCCCTTTTTTGATTTTACAAAAAAGGATGAAGTATGGTATCTTGTAATGGTTGAAATTTTCGTTTCATTTATTCACCCCAACCCCCTTGATTTCTAAGAGAAGAAATAAGGGGGTTACTTTTTTGTAGGGGTTCTTCCTCAAAGTCTTTTATTCAAAGCGAAAATTAATTCAATTTAAATTTGTAATTCTGCTTTTATGCAATATCTCATTGCTATGTTTTATTTAATTTTCCCGTTTAGTTTTCAATACATTTGTGATAGTATTGGTATAACCAACGCCTTAAACCTTTTTTTGAATAATTAAATAATTTGGAGAAATTTATGAATCAAAAGAAACTATTATTTAGTTTTGCCGGAATTTTACTTGTCGCCGGTTTCATTTTTGGATTTTCGGGCAATGATGAAGGACCTACATCGTTATCACCCGTAAATCCTTCTATGGAAATTAATTTTATCAATGGTACAAATATAGATATGGTAGGAGCCTGGACTTCAGGCGCGCCATTTCCCATACCTCTTGCTGATCTTGGAGGTGGACAGGGTTATACAAGAAATGATACTGGTTTTGTATTTGTTATTGGAGGTGAGGTTGGACTTACTGATGTAAGAAGATATAATACAGTTACGAATACCTGGTCAACTGTCGCACCATTACCATCCGGAAGGGATAGAGGTACGACTGCCCGTGTTAGAGATTCTCTTTATATGATAGGAGGTGCAAACTCAAGTAACACTTATACCAATACTCTTTACAGATATGACATTAATGGCAATAGCTGGACAACTAAAGCCAATATCCCCCAAAATATCGGATGGGGTAAAGCTGTAGGATACCAGGATAGCTTGATATACCTGATAGGTGGTTATAACGGAACGGCAACTTTAAGCACAGTTTATTTATATAATACAATTTCAAATACCTGGAGAACGGCTGATCCGATCCCTGGTATCAGGTTTGCCGGAGCCTGCGCAATATCAGGTGATACTATTGTGTATATTTCCGGTGTAGATGGAGCAGCAATCCAAAATACAACGTACAGAGGTGTTATTGATCAGAGTGACAGGACTCAGATCACCTGGACTACGGGCGCTCCATTACCAGCACCTGTGAGCTCAGGTATGTTTAGAATCGATGCTCATAGCTGGGGAAATAAGGGAATTATCCTTACAGGCGGCAGCGCTGATATTCCATTTACAAATGTGTCAAATGTATGTTTTACCTACAGCCCCGGTGCAAATGTCTGGACAGCTCAGCCAAATAAGCCAACTGCCTGGACAGCCGGACAAAGCGGAGCGGTTAATTTTAGCAATGGTATCTGGAAGCTAGTGTGCGCGTCCGGTTATGGCGGAGCTTCACAAATAAACAACACTGAGATCTTTACTGATACGCTTTCAGCTCCTCCCGGAGGCAATTCAACTCTAGTGCTCTTGCACGATTCGACTTTAGGTACTGCAGGAAATATAGCCGAAAGGAAACAGGATAGAGACACTTTATTGGCTGCTTTGGATAATCTGATTTCTGATTATGATGTAATGACATTTGATACTACTACGTCTCTGCCGGACCTTAGCGGATACAATACAATTATTGTTCAGGAATTAAGCTTTGATGATCCCATTGTGCGTTACCTTGGTGCCACTGCCAGAGGTCAGATAATGACGTGGATAGGAACCGGAACACCTGGCAATAAAAAAGCTTTATTAATGATTGGAGCGGATCTTGGTTATAACTACTCAAGGGCTTTATCTCCGGCGCAAGATCTTGCTTTTTCCCAGAATATGTTAAAGTTTGTATACCAGGCAGATAACTCAGGTTCTTTAGCACCCCCAACTATTACAGGAACGGGGATTGACGCAGGTAATCAGAGAGCTTATAGTACTACGACATCCGGATTCTGGCCTGATGGATGTTCGATAGAAACCGGTGGTACTTCATTGTACCATTATACAGGAAGAGGAACTGATGATTCTCTCACAGCAATTGGTTACAACGGTACAGGTTATGTTTCAGCATCGATGAATATGGACCCAAGGTATTTCACGGGAGATTTCCAGATTACTCTTCAGAATCTGATCGGATATCTTGTTGCAAATGGAGGAACAATTACAGGTGTCCAGCCGGTAAGTTCCATAATACCGGATAGATTTGAATTAAAGCAAAACTATCCTAACCCTTTTAATCCTTCGACAAAGATCGAGTACTCAATACCTAAAAATGGATTGGTAACCTTAAAAATCTACAATATGCTGGGTCAGGAGATCAGAACTCTTATAAGTGAATTCCATAATTCAGGTACATATTCAGTAGAATTTAATGCTTCAGAATTTGCAAGCGGTACCTATTTTTACAGCTTGCAGACAGAGGGCTTCATAGAAACCAAAAAAATGGTATTATTGAAGTAATTATTGGAAATGCATTTTTTACCCTTAGCCCCCTTATTTAAAGGGGGCTTTTTTTATTGCCGAAATTTTAAATTACGCATTTATCCGAAAACCAATACCTATATATAACTCCATTTTAATTTTATATAAATCCTTCAGCAAATATATATTAGTTAGTGATTTTAGATGAATGTATGTGATTTGTCCGCTAAGCCTGTCTATCAATAGCGTTTCTTTATGTACTTATTCATATCTAAAACCACATTCTTTTAATCCTACTTTATAAACCAAAAAAATTAAGCTAATGAAAAAGTTTTTAACGATTCCATTTTTTATTATAGCGGTTTCGCTTGGCACTTTTTGGGGGTATTCCTTTTTGGATGATCCAGCGGACTATAACCCAAATGGTGATAAAAATGTAAAACAAAGTCAGTATGATTTCACTAGAGGAACCACCGCGACCTGGACCACTTTAACGGCTTCTCCTCATGCTCAATCCAGGAGCTTTGCGGCGATGGTAACCATTGCCGGTGTGGATTATATTTATCAATTCGGGGGTGGAGCTAATGCACTGCTCACCAATGTTGCGAGGTATAATATAAATACTGCGACCTGGACAGATAATTACAGCACAATGCCTCAACAGATATCTGCTGGTTCTGCAGTTGTTATGGATGATAGTTTGCTGTATGTATTCGGCGGAAACAATCCTTCTTTAGGGTTCACTCTAAAATACAATTACATCACAAACACCTGGACTCAAATGGCTAGTATGCCTACACCGGTAACTGATGCAGGATGTGTAAAGCACGGTGACAAAGTGTACTTAGTTGGCGGCGGTACCGGTCTTTTTGGAGTTGGTTATTTTAATACTGTGCAGGTTTATAATACAACCACAAATACATATTCAACAGCGACTAATTATCCTCTTGCTGCAGGGATGATGGGAATTGGAATTCAGGGCGATACCATTATTACTGCAGGTGGATGGGATGGAGTTGGTGCAGTGTCAAACTCCTATAAGGGAATCATAAATAGTGGAGATCCTTCAATTATCAACTGGACTCCTATCGCAAACTATCCAGGAGGAGCAGTAACGAGAATGGGATCAGCTCCTGTTACTCTTGGTACAGGGGGAGGTGTAATGTTTGCAGGTGGTGCAGTCGGAGGAGCAACTTTAACTGCAACATCCTACTTATACAATATGTGTACCGGAAGCTGGGAAACATTGCCGAATATCTCACAGGCTCGGTCAAACTTTAAAGGAGCAAGTAAAAATGGTGATGTAGCTTATATAGTTGGCGGATTTACTACAGTTGGTGTTGGTACATTTGAAAGAGTTAACTTTACTGATATTACAGGAGACTGCTTTACAGGCGGCGGAAGCGGCTCGATCACTGTATGCCGTGACGGCTTGAATAAACCGATTCCTGATAATGGTGGTAATGCTAACCACTTGAGAGATACAATAGTAGTATCAGGTGTTCCTGTTGGAAATGAGATCACCCAAATGATGGTGACCATTGATTCGCTTCCTCACACCTGGGTAGGTGATATCAGGATATGGATCGAAAAAGTAGGTGGACCGGTCGATACCGTTATCAGCAGAGTTGGTCTGGGATCAGGAGCATTCCCCGGCGCTGGAAATAGCTGTAATGATTTCATTAATACAAATCTTGTTGATTCAGCTTCAGCGCTTATTCAGAGTATTCAGGACCCTGCCCCGGGATGCGGTAATGGCGCGGGACAGATTCCGGCTAACGGATATTTTAAACCTAAGGATCCTTTGACAGGATTTTTAAATGATATTGACCCTAACGGAACTTATATTATTCACATATCCGATAATGCCGCTGCAGATGTTGGCTCTTTAGTGTCCTGGTGTCTGACAATTGATTATGATATTCTGACAAATGCAGGAACTAATACCTCGATCGTCAGCGATTACCAGCTGCATCAGAATTATCCTAATCCGTTTAATCCGACTACAAAGATCAGATTTGAAATTCCTAAGCAGAACTTTGTAAGTTTGAAGATATATGATATCAGCGGCAGGGAAGTTGCAAACCTCATTAATGGTGAAAGAACTGCTGGCGCATATGACATAGAATTTGACGGCAGCTACCTGGCAAGCGGTACATACTTCTATAGGCTTCAGGCTGGAGATTTTGTACAGGTTAAGAAAATGGTGCTTCTCAAGTAATTTAATCCGTTATTAGTATGTTATAAGCCTCTCATTGGAGAGGCTTTTTTTTTACATAATTGAAAAACATAGAAGTTGGAAATATCATAAACCTAACTTAAGGTCTTGACCAACTAATAATTTATGGTTATGTTGTGATAACATAGTACTAAAAAATATGGGGGAACCCTTTTAGCTTTATTCCCATCACTACGACCCATCAGTAGTTACCATCTATTTAGTACAAATTAAGTTAGTACAAATTAAGTTTTTAGAATTTGTGTTAAGGCAAATTTCCATAAACAAATATGGGGGCTTTGCTATAATTTTTTTAAAATTAAAGTTAGAAAATGAAAAAAAATTTCACTTTACTGGCAGTGTGTATGACCATTGTCCTCGGGGTATTCCTTGGTTTTAACATAACCAGTGACCCAACAGGCTCCAGGTCAAACACAATTGATCGTACAATCTCAAATTTACCTTCTCTTGAATACGACAATAGTGTTGTCAAATTTCAGGATAATATGGATGGTGCAAATGATACAACAGCATTAAAAAGCAGGGGATACAAACCTTATTACAGAGGAACAGGCCCTCAGGGCTTAACTGCTACCTGGTTTCAGCCGTCCGCGACTCCTCCTTTCCCTGCATTCAACGGACCTGCAACAGGTTATACGGCAGCTAACTTTAACGCTGTAAC
>JAEYVS010000121.1 GCA_023429265.1 Bacteroidota bacterium
AAATATACCAATACGGCAATCCTGAATTATTGGGATCATATATTGTCCAGTTTACATCATCAAATTTAGCCAAGCCGCCGCCGAATGTTCCTATCCACTTTATAATATTTGAATCGATAGAAATACATCTTATTGCATTAAAAGGCAGACCTGAATTTTGGGAATTATAAACAGTCCAATCTATTCCATCAAATTTTGCAATACCATGGCTCTGAGTACCTACCCATACAATTGTATCTTTTACTTCTACCGAGAATATAAAATTACTTGGCAAACCTGAATTTGTATCCCTATAAGTAATCCAATTTGTTCCATCAAACTTTCCTAGCCCTAATGGAGTTGCCACCCATAGATTTCCTTTAGTGTCAAAATCCATGTCTAAAACCAAAGATGAAGGAATACCGGAATTTTGAAGATTGTAATTAATCCAATTTGTTCCATCAAATTTGCTTATACCACCCGGAAGGGTGTTTATGGATCCTACCCAGATATTATTATCCTTATCTACCTGAACGGAAAATATTACAGTAGAATGAATCTCTGAATTATTGGTATCATAAACAGCCCAATTAACCCCATCAAATTTTACTAATCCTTTATCACTAGTTCCAATCCATTTAATCCCGTTAGTATCTATGGCTATATCGGTTATAGAATTACCCGGCAGTCCCGAATTCCCGGTATTATACACTATCCATTGCGGTCCCTGAGCTGGGAGAGGAAGGGACGATAAAAGGAATAATATTAGTAGTATTAGAAGTTTCATAATAGTAAGTTATTAGGAAGCATTTAAATGTCGATATTATTAGCAATAAAAGCAAGCATAAAAATAACTCGCGGCGTTAAAAAATTCTTCAAAAATAAAAATTTACAAATACTTTCTTCCGGAAGATTCGCTGATTCGCAAACGAATTAGACAATTCCCCTCCTACCTACTTTACTCATTTATTGTCTATTCACTATTGTCAATTGTCCATTCTATCTTTCCCCTTTAAAATCTTACTTATTCACCCTATTTTAACGCCTACTTAACTTACTCTAAATGAGCATTCAGAAACCAAAAGGCACTTTCGACATACTACCGGATGAAGCCCGTAAAAGGCAGTTCATATATACCGAAATAAGAAAGATCCTCGATAATTACAATTATTCCGAGATCCTTACTCCGGCATTCGAAAAAACCGATCTTTTTGTACGAGGCATAGGCGAGGAAACCGACATCGTTTCAAAGGAAATGTATTCCTTCAATGAAAACGAGCTCACTCTGCGCCCTGAAATGACCGCGCCCGTGATTCGAGCGTACCTCGAAAACAGTCTGTATAATGAATCACCGCTCAAAAAGCTGTATTATATCTGTAATATGTTCCGCCGCGAGCGTCCCCAGAAGGGCAGATTCCGCGAGTTCTGGCAGTTCGGCATCGAAGCCATAGGAAGCTCCGATTATCTCATAGACGCTGAGGTCATTGCCGCAGCCACGGAAATACTCAAAAATTTCGGCATCACACACCTGATCACAAAGGTAAATACTATCGGCTCTGTCTCGGAAAGAGCCGCATTCCTGTCTAAACTGCAGGAATATATGAATAAATATAAAGCTGACCTGTCTCTCGACAGCCAGCACCGCCTTGAAAAGAACCCATTACGCCTCCTGGACACTAAAAACCAGAAAGAGGTCGAGATATTACAGGAAGCACCCATACTATTTGATTATTTGAATGACGATACCAAAGAAAATTTCCGGAAGCTATTAGCCTCGCTGGACGAACTCAAGATCCGCTATGAAGTAGATTATTCTCTCGTCCGGGGCTTTGATTACTATACATCCACGACATTTGAGGTGCTTTCCGATGCTTTAGGGGCTCAGAGTGCTGTTCTCGGCGGCGGAAGATATGACCTCCTCGTAGAGCAGCTCGGCGGTAAATCCACTCCCGCTATCGGATTCGCCTGCGGTATCGAACGCCTTATGCTCATTATGGACAGTATGGGATTCAATTACCCCGCAGAAGACCCGATAAAGCTATTTATAGTCACATACGGTGACAAATCAAAAGAAAAGGCAATCGGCATATTGAAACAGCTCCGTGAAAAGAATATCAAATGCGAGACGGATTTTCTCTCACGAAGTATTAAGTCGCAAATGAAGGAAGCAAACAGGCTTAACGCCCAGTATGTTATGGTACTTGGCGATGATGAGTTAAACAAAAATAAAGCTTCAATTAAACGAATGGCTGACGGTATGGAAGCTGAAATCAGCCTGACACCGGAAGACATAATAACGAATTTAAATACATAATATGCGAACTAAGCAGGTACGCCCTGATCCATTGGAATTTGAATTTGAACTCTACATCTCCCGGGAATTTGACTCGACCCGCGATGCTGAATTCCTGCTTTTCGACTTCCGTACCGTAAAGATATTCGAAAACTTCACATATAAGATAAACATCACTCCAAAAGATGACCACGATAAACGGTACTTCGAGTTCGATGTAGAGGGCTTATCAGCCCCTGTAATATCGCTTTCCCGCAGCGGCGCGGCTCAATTCATCCATAAATTCTATGGCTTTAAGCAGACTGAATACACACTGGCTTTATTCAAGCAAAGAGAAGAAAAGAACCTTTACAAGTTCAAAGTCCTCAAATCAGGCATTAAGATCACCCGCCAGCCCCGGAAATTTTTCATTCAAGTAATCCCAGACCGTGCATCCGAAACTGATTGAAATAGGCGGCATCCCCATATACAGCTACGGCTTAATGCTGGGAATAGCATTTCTCGTGGCGAGCATCCTGCTCAGGCGTGAGCTCGTACGCAGGAAAATGGACGAAAATCTCGCCATTAACCTTACATTCATTGCTTTAATCGCGGGAATAGCCGGTTCGAAGCTATTCTACATAATCGAGGAATGGAATTTTGGAGATATCCCCCTTTCATCTCTCCTCACAACCGATGTAATATTCTCACCGTCAGGCCTGACATTCTACGGAGGACTGATTATGTCTATTCTTTCGGTAATAATCTTCTGTAAGGTCAAAAAACTCTCTGTATTGGGGATTTTCGACATTATGTCGCCTCCTGCCGCGCTGGCATACGGAATGGCGCGTATCGGGTGCCATCTCTCAGGAGACGGCGACTACGGCATCCCGACCAATGGCACAATGTGGGAATTCATCGGCTACGACTACTCAAACGGTACTGTACCCACAGCTCCCGGAGTCCTCGCCCACCCAACGTCGATTTATGAGTTCATCATAGGATTATTTATCTTTCTGTATCTGTGGAATTTCGCCAAACACTCACGCTTCGATGGCGATGTATTCTTCCGGTATCTTATCCTCAGTGGCTTCTCCCGCCTGATGATAGAGATCATCCGCCTGAACCCTGATGTCATCCTGGGCTTATCCCAGGCTCAGATCATCTCATTATGCCTCATAATCATAGGCTCCGTAATGTTATTTGTTAAATCCGCTAAAATTAAGCCAATAACTTAGAATTAGAATGGATGTTATTTTGAGGTGGGAAATTCGCGTTTTCCATGAATTATTGTTAAAACAATAATTCTATCCTTTTCGATCTTATAAATAATTCTATACTCCTTAACAAATAACTCTCTTATATTGTTATCATTTAACTCCGGTACAACTCTTCCCCGCTCAGGGAATTCATCTAAAGTTTGAATTGAATTGTAAATTTCGGTCACGAAAGAAGAAGCATAATACTCTGAGTCTCGAGAAATATATTCTGCAATATTTTCAAGGTCTTCGCCTGCCTGAGAGGTCCAAACTACTTTTCCAGCCATCGGGAAAGTCTTTCCTTCATTTCCTTATTGCCGGCAAGTTTTTCACTTTCAATCTCAGTTAAACCCCGTTTAATTTTCTGGAGAACATATAAATGGTATTGAATATCCTCCAGTGTAGTCTCCTCAGGTAAACTCGAAATCAGATCCTGTATTTCTCTTTTGACATTTTCCATATGGAAAATTAAACCATAAATGAGTATAATTCAATGTATTTTCCTCAAAACTAAGTAAATAATGCTAATTCTTTCGAATTAGCGGTAAGCGTTGTATAAAGTCTTTCTACGTAACTTGGTGGTTAAATAAGCCCTTATTGCATCTTTGCGGTTAAAAAAATTAGTGCAATTCGTGAAATTCGTGGCTGAATTCCACCCCAAATTCTCCATTGTATATTACATCTAATACTATTAAATTACACATTTACTAAAAATTAGTCATAACATCATAAAGCAATGAAAAGAACATTCCAGCCTAGCAATAGGAAAAGAAAAAATAAGCACGGATTCCGCGAGAGGATGTCAACCAAGAACGGAAGAAAAGTGCTTGCAAGAAGAAGAGCTAAAGGCAGAAAGAAGCTCACAGTCAGCGATGAATTTGTAAGAAGAACCGACTAAGAAGAACTCCATTAAAGCTTTAGCACAATTTGTTATAAGCGCCCTTTCATATGACTGATAGCGGCAATAAAAAAAAGTTCGGACTAAAAAAGACGCAGATACTCAGAGGTTTCGATGCTTACAAAAAAGTTCTCGATAATTCACGTTTGTATTCAACCGATCTTTTATTAGCTTACGTAAACAAAGAAAGACAGCCGGGACCTTCTGAAAATAACCCGGGAAAAGTTCTTAGCCCACTTACCCCATCGGGGTTGATTCTAAAGGTCAAAGTGGGCTTTATTATTTCCAAAAAAAAGATCCGCAAAGCTGTCAATCGTAATTACGGCAAAAGGCTCTTAAAAGAAGCGTTCAGGCTAAGCAGGCATCACGTCGAAGAAAAGATAGAAGATTCTAATCGGGATTACAGTATCATCTTCGCGTATTCCACAAACGGGATCGAAAAACTGAAGAACAAAGCCATCGACTTCGAAGACCTTAAAGACGAAATGCGGATACTTCTGCAAAAAATTATAAAGTGACACGGGTCACCTTAGCTTAATATAAGCATACTTTGAAACACATTTTGATTTTCATAATTCGTTTTTACCAAAAATACATCTCACCGCTGTTTCCGCCATCGTGCAGGTACTATCCTACCTGTTCACAGTATTTCGTCGAAGCGCTGCAGCAGAGAGGTTTATTCGTCGGTTTTTATCTCGGTACGGTCAGGATCCTGAAATGCAATCCCTTCTTCAAAGGTGGATTCGACCCCGTCCCCCATAATCACAATCATCATCATTCAACTAAAGAAAGAAAAGTAGTAAATGGATAAAAGGTCTATATTGGGTTTTGTGCTTATCTCGGTCATACTTATGGTCTGGCTGTACTGGTCTAATACTCTGCAAAATGAAAATAATCCTCAGGTTAATCCCGACACAAATATTGTAAAAGATACCGGAAAAGATACCGTACAAAAGACTCAGCCACCGGCCGACACGCTTACTGCCGGAGATACGACTGTCGTACCCGATTCCCTGCGTCAGTACACTGAACTCAAAAACGAATTCGGAAATACATTCTACTCAAATTCATTCAAATATGCGCAGGAAACCGGCGGAGCACCTGAAAAGATCATTACCGTCGAGAATAGCAAAGCCATAATGGAATTTACCAATTATGGTGGTACCATCCGTAAGTTTACTACTAAAGATTTTAAAACCTGGAAGGACGAACCGGCTCAGCTTATTGATTGGAAATCAGGCAAAGAGCTTCATATGCTCTTCACCTCTAAAGAGGGTAAGTCAATAAATACAAGGGACCTCGTCTTCAATAGCGACTATACCGAATGGCAGAACGTAAATGTACAGCAGGATTCCACGTTCCAGCTAAAGTTTGAAATGTTTGTCGGACAGGACAGCTCGCAGAAAATTGTAAAAATATATACCTTTAAAACCGATTCCTATGAGTTTGATGTTTCATTCGAATTATATAATTCCGACAAATTCATTACAGGCTCGCAGTACCAGGTGGTATGGGGTTCATCGCTTAATCTAACCGAGTTCCGAAGCGATGACGAAGCAAACTATTCCGAGGCATTTGCCTTTATGGGCGGCGAGCTCGAGACGTTCAATGCCGATGATTTCGATACTCCTGTCAGTAAAGACCTCAACGGCACTACTGACTACGTCAGCACCCGTAATAAATACTTTGGCGTTTTCCTTATCCCAAATGGTCCCGATGGCAGAAAAGGTGACGGCGCTTACCTCTCCGCGAATAAATTCCACCTGCCCGACGAAGGTAACCGCGAAGAGTATTCCATCGCCGTCAAGATGGATATCAAGAATGACCAGATGGATAAAGCCGACTTTATGGTCGTCATTACTCCGCTCGATTACCAGATACTTAAGTCTTACAATAAAGAGCTTCAGCTGACTATGAGGTTTGCTCTGGACTTTATCGTAAGGCCTATTGCTCAATGGTTCATTCTGCCGATATTTATGTTCCTGCATTCATTCATACCGAATTACGGTGTGGTGATAATTGTCTTTGCTTTAATTCTTAAGATCCTCTTGAATCCGCTGACTAAAACTCAGATGGAATCGATGAAGAAAATGGGACAGCTTAGTCCTAAGATGCAGGCGATCCGCGAAAAGTACAAGGATAACCCTGTTAAGCAGAATGAGGAGATAATGAAGCTGTACAAAACGGAGAAAATTAATCCGGCTGCCGGATGCCTCCCAATGCTTCTTCAGCTCCCGATTCTTTATGCTTTATTCGGCGTGTTCAATTCCACCATCGCACTGCGTCAGCAGCCGTTCATTCTGTGGATCAATGACCTTGCCGCGCCTGACGTTATTATGAGGCTGCCTTTCAAAATTCCGCTCTTCGGAATTGACCAGGTATCGGGACTTGCTTTATTAATGGGTATAACAATGTTCATCCAGCAGAAGATGACAATGACCGACCCCAAGCAGAAGGCTATGGTTTACATTCTGCCGGTAATGCTTACATTGTTGTTCTTCAGTTTCCCGTCAGGTCTTAACCTTTATTACTTTACGTTTAACGTGCTTACGATACTTCAGCAAATTTATACTAATAAGTTCAAAAAGGATAAGCCCGAAAAGGAAAAGAAACCCGGCATATGGGATAAGATAAAAGAGCATCTGCCTAAGCTCCCGGATCAGGAAACCATTCAACAGATCCAGGCGCAAAAGAATAAAAAACGTAAAAGATAATTTAGGAGTTCTCCGGTATGGATATTCCTAAATATTCTGTAAGTAATATACTCGTTGTTCAGATTGGAAAGCTTGGGGATATGATACTCACCACTCCCCTTTTCCATGAGCTCAAGCGTTTGTATCCAAATGCTAAACTCACTGTGCTCGCGAGCGATCTCAATCAAAACATTCTAAAGGAACAGTCTGTTATTAATGAAGTCCTTATCTACAAAAAATCCTTTCTTCCCCTGCTAAAACTTTTATTCACACTAAAGAACCGCAGATATGACCTCTGGATTGACCCGAAAAATGAAAAGTCAGATACATCCCGTTTTCTCATGAAATACGCCAAACCTGTAAATTCCTTAGGATATAATTTTGGAGATAAAGTATATGATATCGACCTGACAAATAAAGAACTCGGTAATCATGCAGTAGATATTTACCTTACGCCCATTAAAGCGCTCGACCCGGCATTTGTACCCGCACCAAAAACGCCTGTAATGGAAATACCCGGTGAAGTAAAGAACAGCATCAAAGCCCTTCTGCCCGGCTCATCAAATAACATATTTATTAATCTTTCTGCAGGACAGCCGGCAAGACATTGGGAAATTGATAACTGGATAGCGGTAATTAATGAAATAAACTCTCTCGGCGAATACACTTTTTTACTTAATGCTTTCGGAATTAATGAAGCCGATCTCTCACTTTTAAAAACATCCATTCAGGGGAAATATATTCTCGTCGATCATCTCTCACAGTTGGAAATCGCGGAAGCAATACGGAATTCAATGATTGTAATATCACCTGACACGTCCGCAGTACACTTTGCATCCGGTTTTAATATTCCCGTAATTGACCTGATGAATAATGTCCCCTGGAACATCGAACGCTTCGCTCCCCTCTCTGAAAAACAAAAGATCCTCATCTCAAATGACGAAAACACTCTCAAAAGTATCACACCCGAAAACGTCATCACCGCCTTCAAAGAATTATCAAAATAATAACCCTCTTTCCCAAGCCCCAGCTTGGGAAAGCAATCCTCTCAATAACCTCTGAATTGCACGACTGAATTCCCACCACTGAATTGCCACAACTTTTTCCCGAAGGGATGCCTATGGCAAACTCGTAGGTACTAATTCCAAATAAACTCCTCTGTGAACTCTGTGTCTCTGTGGCAAAAACAATAAATAAAAAAACGCCCGAAAATCTACTTTCCGGGCGTCATACTTGTGGAAATGCCGAGAGTCGAACTCGGGTCCGAAGTGAAGCCAATTAAAACTTCTACATGAATAGTCTGACATTGGTGTCTTACAATGCTTTGCCCGTCAGACAAACCGCCGCATTGCCAGTCCGTTAGTTCTTACCTACCCTACCGGACACTCGGATAAGCCAGCTCACAAAGTTTGACACCTTTACCCGTTCTCGTGAGCGGAAACCGGGCAAGATGAGCTGTTTATTTTATTAAGCAGCTAAAGCGTAATTGTTATTATCGCCAACTAATATTTGTTCCGCCGTTTAATGTGTCTGCGGAGAACACAGCATGCAGTCTTAATCCTCTTTCACCCCGTCGAAACCGTTGCATTCCCAATATCCAAATATACTACGTTTCTATTGAGCAAAATAAAACTAAATACCTTATTTCAAAAGAACTTACATCTTAACATCTAAACAACTACATACCTAATTTTGTTCCTGATGTTTAAAAATTATCACTCCCCTCTCCTTACCAAGGAGAGGGGTGCTCCGATAATATCGGAGCGGGGAGAGGTTAATTTACGAAGTCTTTATATTCCCCGTTGCTTTTACCTGCGGATCGTCAGCCTCTGTTATCTCCTCCTCAATTATTTCTTCGCTCCTGGCACCGTGTGATTTTCGCATAAAGGAATTACCATATAATATTCCGAAGGGCACTATTACGCAATAACCCAATACCAGTAATATTGGGGCTAATACAGTACCCATAAAACCATCTACGGTACGATCAGAACCCATTACTATGTAGCCCAGTATTATTACCGCTACGCCAAGCCCGATAATGCCATAATTACCCGCATTCATTGAAAGATGTAAATGCTCTTCCTTTTTAGTCTTCTTGTTTCTTAGCTTTTGTAAATTACCTGATTTTACTTTAGCCATATTATTTATTTAATTTTGATAATTCGTCGTAATAATAACTCACACTTTTGATTCCTTTATAAAAATTCCTCAGATCGAAATTTTCATTTGGTGAATGAGTATTCTCGGTCGGCAGTCCAAATCCCAGCAATATCGTCGGTGCTCCCAGCAATGTCTGGAATGTCTCCACCACCGGTATGGATCCGCCTTCCCTCATGAATATCGGCTCTTTACCATAGGCTTTCGTTAATGCCTCAACAGCAGCCTTCATTGCGTCCGTATCGATTGGAGTAATTGCAGGTTTTGCGTGGTGCATTGGTTTTATATCCACCTTCATTGTCTTTGGAGTTATGCTTCTTACATAGTCCGTGAAGCTTTTCTCAATCTTCTCCGGGTCTTGATCCGGCACCAGTCTCATAGAGATTTTAGCGCCCGCTTTTGAAGGGAGAACTGTCTTTGCGCCCTCTCCTTGAAATCCGCCCCAGATACCGTTAGCATCGAGTGTTGGTCTTGCTGAGTCTCTCTCCACCGTCAAATATCCTTCCTCTCCAAATAGCTCATCCACTCCAAGATCTTTTTTATAAGCTTCCTCATCGAATGGGATCTTTCTAAACTCTTCTCGCTCCTGGTCTGTCAGTTCCCTTACATCATCGTAAAATCCCGGGATCTGAATTCTGCCTTTGTCATCCTTCAGCTTTGATATAATGTGAGCTAATGCATTTATCGGATTATCCACCGCGCCGCCGAAGCTTCCCGAATGAAGATCTCTGTTCGGTCCGGTCAGGTTCACCTCCATATAACACAGTCCTCTAAGACCGTAACATATCGATGGCTGTTCCTCACTGTGCATCGATGTGTCTGATATCATTACATAGTCGCACTTCAGCATCTCTTTGTGTGCTTCCAGGAATTCCCCGAGATGTTCACTACCTATCTCCTCTTCACCTTCTGCAATCACTTTTACGTTTACAGGTAGCTTTCCAATCGTCTGAAGATACGATTGAATGCTCTTCAGGTGAATGAAAAATTGTCCTTTGTCGTCCGTAGCTCCTCTTGCGTAGATCTTGTCACCCTTTACTACAGGCTCAAAAGGAGGGTCTGTCCAGAGGTCCAAAGGATCTACGGGTTGCACGTCATAATGACCGTAAACCAGTAAAGTCATAGCGTCATCACCCGCTTTCAGCCAATCTCCATATACTACAGGGTGCCCTTTTGTTTCATAAATCTTCACATTCTCCAGTCCTGCTTCATCCATCTTCGTCTTTACAAATTCTGCGCACTCCCGCACGTCTTCCTTATTCTCCGGATTTGTACTGATTGATGGTATTCTTAGAAATTCCTTCAGTTCTTCAAGAAACTTATCCTTGTTATCCTCTATGTATTTAATACTGTCATCCATAAATAAAAATGCGATTATATTGATATAATCGCATAAGTTATGTATTTATTATTAAAGATTAAATTGATTTATCGGTACTTACTGACCTTCCGGGGTATCTGTGCTTGAGGAATTATCCGGATTGTTTAAAAAATCCAATCTATCCTGCGCATCTGTATTACCCGGTTCAAGTTCTAGTACTTTCTGATAATCGGCAATCGCGCCTTCCCTATCTCCCAATGCTTCTTTTGCATTACCTCTTAAAAGGTAATTTAAAGCGTACTCATCGTTTACAAGTATTGCTTTATCAAATTCACCAACTGCTTCAGTGTACTTAGCCAGATTAAAGTATGTCAATCCTTTATAAATGATCGCGGTATTATTGCCCAATTCTTCAGCTCTGCTAAAATGAACCAGTGCATCTTCATATTCTTTGTTATTCAGATAGGACTCACCCCATTCCAGCTCCAGTCTTGCTGATGATGAATCGGCAACAGACCCTTTTCTGAATGTTTCATATGCGCTTACAAAATCACCTTTCTTTTCATATGTCTCTGCGAACATAATATAGTCATCCGCTTCCATCATGTCGGCAGGCACTTTTTGAAAGTTTGTAATCGCCTGGTCATACTGCTCCATTGCGCTCATTGTATATCCTTTGTACTTAAATGCGGAAGCATTATTGGGATCTAATACCAATACTTCATCGAGCAGCTTATTTGCTTCATCAAATTGTCTTAAGGCAACAAGGATTTTTGCGCCATATGATAGTCCATCAAGGTCTCCCGGTTTTAGCTGGTTATACTTATTTATTGCTGATAATGCAGCCTGGTAATCTTCGTTGAAATACAAAAGCTTTCCTAATTGAAGATATGCATCTGCAAAATTGGGAGAACTTTGTACTGACTTTTGATACATCTCTACTGCATCCTGGTATTTCTTTTGCTCAAAATATACATTACCAATCCCGTATTGAGCCGGACCGTAGCTTGCGCTTACTCCTAATGCTTTATTGTAATTTTCCAGGGCGGCAGGTATTGCCCCACCGTAAAAATATACATCACCAAGACCAGTATAAACTTCAGCCGTCTTTTTTAATGTTGTTGCCTTAGTCAAAGGAACAAGTGCGTCTGCAAGTTTTCCGGCTTTTGCGAGATTCCTTCCCTGTGCTACAAGAATATCGACACTTTCATCATTTTCTTTTGCAGCTCTTTTATAATAATTATTAGCGTCATCATATTTTCCCTGGAGACTCAATACATTACCCATTCCGAGTAATGCTTCCCAGCCTTCATCGTCATCTTTTAATGCCGTCTGGAAGTACTTTTGGGCTTCTGTTAAGGAACCTGTTTCTAAAAGCGTCTTCCCGTACCAATAGTTCGCGTCATAGTCCCCGCCTATGTTGCCCGCTCCCTTAAACAAATTTAATGCTGTCGTATAATCGCCCCTTTTAGCCGCTTCTATTCCCCGGTCTACCTGTGCCATAACACCTGTCTGGAAAATTAATACCAGTATCGAAGCAAGTGTTAGTTTTTTAATTAGGTTCATCATCTTTAATTTATGTTTTAATTACTAATTTAATTTATTTGAACGGTCCTGATCGGTTGGGTTACAGGTACCAGTCCTTCCTTTAATACTACTTTTTGACCGTCTTTGTTCAATAAAAATGTAATAAATCCTGTAGATAAAGCTATTCCCTGGTCTGTAGTCAATAAATATACAACCCTTCTATATGGATATTCACTATTGAATACCAATCCCTGGTGAAACTGTTTAAAGTCAGCCTTAAAGCCGTCAGGGTATATTCTTGCAACTCTCAGGGGCTTTACAGTGCTGTCCAGTAAATCCTGGTTCCCGGTGCCCAGCCATCCTAAATTTGATATACCGATCGCATTCTCATTATTTCTTATCTCTTCAAGCATCTGTGCGCTCGTAGAGCATATTACTGCCTGCGCTGAATAATCGAGTCCTGAAAGTACGGTATCTTTAACGTATGAATATATATCGGAGTTTGGCCTTTGTATGACAACTTTTATGTTCGAGTTCTGTCCCGTCATCGTACTGTTCAAAAGGCGATTCTGTTCCTCACTTTGCGAAACCACATTGCTCCATTGCTTATACTCACCTGTAAATATTTTTTTAAGGTCGTCTGAGGTTACTCTTTCGATGGGATTATTTGGGTTTACAATGAACGCAATACCGTCAACTGCGAATTCATGCTGATTGATCTTTATGCCGTGCTCATCTGCGGCTTTCTGCTCTTCAGGTGTTAGACCGCCTGTAGTAACTACAAACCTTACATCACCGTTTATCAGTTCCGCGGTCACATATCTTGTCGGAAGAAATTTTAATTCTATATTGGCTTCTTTATTCAGCCTTTCAAATTCCTTCTCCTCTTCAAGCATAAGCTTTTTCAGGGTTTCATCTGCCGTAACAGATAGATCACCTGTAGTGGATTTTGGCTTTATGTCTCCAAAATCACAGCCCTGGAATACAATTAATGCTAATATTAAGGAAGTGATTAAATACGAGGCGAAACGTGTTCTATTTGTTAACATTTTTAAATAGTTTCTCTCTTTCTACTCTCATTTTTTCACGCTGTTCTTCTTGCTGATGAAGTTTTCGCTTGGTCTGCGTTGTTACGAATCTGTATACACCGTATGCTACGAATATTATGCCAAACGCAATCCTGGAGTATAGATCTAGGCCGGATGGAAAAATCCCCGACACTAATAAAAATATGCCGATCAATGTTATGAATACTGATGTCACATAATTTATTATTAGCGTCGGAGACATATATCAAAAAACTTTATATAATCGGAGTAAAAATTACTCTTCCTCTGACTCTTCTTCTTCTGTCTTCTTCTTAAAGCCGCTGTCCAGCTTAAAGTTGAAAGGAACACTTACCCAGCACCTTACGGGTTTTCCGTTTTGAAGTGCAGGAGTAAATTGTAATGACATTATCTTATCACGAACTTCATCATGGAAAACTGAAGGACCGCTTAATCCACCAACTCTTACGATAGATCCGTCAGGACCAACAAGCACTTTAGCAGTCACTCTACCTTCTGTACCGGATGACCTTGCTATCTCTGGATATCTCATCGAACCTCTAACAGACCCAAGGTTTACAGCCTTTGGCTGTACCTCTACCTCAAACTGCTGGTATTCGGTCTTTACAGGTTTCTCTTTTTCCTTTTCTATCTTAGTTTCCACCTTCTTCTCGCTCAGCTTAATGTCCCCTGTATAATTTATGTTAGGTGCATTTTCGCTTCCCTCTGACGATACAGGTGCCTTGATCTCTTCCAGCTTTTCCTGGGACTTCATGGTAATAATCTCTGCTTCCTGTTTTGCAACAGGTTTTGGGATCAATGCTTCAAGGTCTTTCAAAGGAATGACGGTCTCAGGAACTTCTACGTCTGGTGGAGGTGGTTCTTCCTCGGCAGATGTTGGAGGCAATTCTAGGTCCTCAAGTGTAATGATTCTTGACTGTTCCTCATCTATTACTTCTTCTGTATTACTTTTCTCGATGTAAAGCGCTAGCACATAGCCGCCGATCAAAAACAAATACAGAGCGCAGGCTATGACGAGACCTCTCGAAATATACTTGGAATACAATCTTTGAAGCTCGGGAGCTCCATACTTAAAGGACTTAAAATAACCCTCTTTCCCTATAAGGGATTCTTCTTCCTGGATTTCAGGTTGTTGAGGATTTTTAGTTTCGTCAGACATTTTTATGCCTCCTTAAAATTAAACTTTTATAAGCTCTATTACTTACTTAAACCTATGAAATTTTGATTAGTTCCGTTAAACTACTCTTATTTCCCTATAATATATAAAAAATCTGCAATAATTAATACAGACTTTTGTTAATTTTACGTTAAATTTCACTTTTTTTGACTAACTGAACACTGATAACTGAAAATTGAAGATTTACTCCTGTACTTCCCCTATCATCATTACCACTATCTCTTTAGCAAAAGACATCAGATTCGATGCTGCGGCTTTTCCCTCTACCGAACCCATTGCCGCGTTCAAAGCATCCTCATCATCAAAATACATCTCCGCCTGCAAATACCACTTATTCTCACCGCCCAGGCTCTTTAACTTCGTAATTTCTGTCTTCCTCAGACCCGGCATCTTCTCCACAAGTGGAATGTGCTCTTCAAAATACTTCTTATCAAACATCGCCGTGTCTGCAGGCATCTTGTAAAGCGCTACTAATTTAGTCATTTAATAATTATTTTAATTGTCATTGCGAGGAGTTCCTCTGGAACGACGAAGCAATCCCCGTATTATTTATATTTTATATGAACACTGAACAACTAACACTGACACTGAACATTAATAATTGATAATTGATAATTGGTAATTAATTATTCGCTGCCTTCATCGCTTCCGCTATTGCTCGATCCGTCATCTCCCGAGTCATTACTCGTCGAAACATAGTTCGTGTTCGTGCTCGTTCTCGGTTTCGATGGAGGATAGTATGGCAGTATACCGATCGGATTATGAAAATACTTCTTTATCAGTTCCTCATCAGATGATACGCTCAGTTGCTTCGCTTCTTCATTCACAGTACCGGCTGCCGTCAGCTGAAAATCACCTTCTGCATCTTTCTCATCCCAGTATGTTTCATAGTTGTGTCTCATCTTCAGCACATCCGGATCCATTTTAAAATAATATGAAGCAGTAGGCATCTTCTGTATCTTGGGCAACTTCTTATCATACCCTACATATATTCCAGACATCGGGATCACCTTCGGATCTACAACAAAAAACTCCCGCTCCGCCGTAAAATAATTCCCGTTAAGCACATTCAATAAATTCTCCGCGAGCATGCGTTTCTGCTCAGTCTCAGTATACTCTTTGCCCTTGTATCCCTTAGGCGCGAATCCCACAGTCCTCGCGTGCTTACCGCTATAATGCACCAGCACCAGCGTACCCATCTCCGCATCATTGAACATCTGCTCTGCATCCTTATGGGACATCCTGATACATCCGTGTGACGAAGGCCTGACTCCAAGATTACCATAGTAGCCTGTGCCATTCAATGAATGGAAACCGATACCCTGGTTAAATGTCTGGAAATGGTATAGTGATGCGTCATCGAACTGGCTCGATTTATGATGTGGATTACGGTAAAATATCGCGAATACGCCCGGACGGGCCTCCACACTCTTTGATATGAACTTATTTCCGCTCGATACAGGGAATTTCACCGTTCTGCCGTCTCTCCAGTGCTGGTAGACATGCTGCTCATCCACTCTCAGCTCAAACCACACGTCCTTATCCGTGTATACAGTATCCATTATGGGCTTCTTCAGGTCGGAGACGCTCATAAGCCCCAGCTTGCTCAGACGACTCGCGGTATCCTCCGCGCCGGGCTCGTGAAAACCCGCTGTCTTATAGCGCACACTGCTGCCCCCTGAACCCGGACCGTCTACCAGTCCCACCATCAGGAATAAAGCCACGAACAATGGTAATACTACTGAAAAAAGCTTACCCCCGCCGTCAGATGCGCCGGACGATGGATCAGACCCGTACCCCTCGCCGGAATACGATTCGTCATCCATAAGCTCGCGGTCATTCAAAATCCCGAGCTCATCACTTTCATTATGTAAGCTGTTATCTAAGTTATTTTTTTCCATAGTATTTATATGTTCAGAAGACCGATATCGATCCCCTCAAAATATACCTTTACTATACACCTAACAAAAATAAGGCATTTAAGTTTAATTCTCTATGGAAAAAACATTCAATTTGTTACCCGGGTTCTTGCTCTAATATATGTGTAAACTATGTCACACTGAACTCGCCCTACATGTCACCCTGAACTTGGTTCAGGGTCTAAACCTGTTCTTTGTCACCCTGAACTTGTTTCAGGGTCTAAACCTGTTCTCTGTCACCCTGAACTTGGTTCAGGGTCTAAACCTGTTCTTTGTCACCCTGAACTTGTTTCAGGGTCTAAATAAATTGCATTAATAATCCATACTTACTAAATTTTCTTCACAATGCCCATAAACTACTATGTTTACATAATGTCGAACCGGTCTAAAACACTGTATATTGGTGTTACAAATGACCTTTACCGCAGAGTTCATCAGAATAAAAATAAAATTAATGACAGTTTTACTGCCAAATATAATATTACAATGTTAGTTTATTATGAGCACACTACAGATGTAGGGTTTGCAATTATGCGGGAAAAACAATTGAAAAACTGGCATAGAGAGTGGAAAATTAATTTAATTGAAAGTATGAATAAGAATTGGGATGATCTTGCTGTGGAATGGTTTTGAGATGCTGAAACAAGTTCAGCATGACAAAGCGCAAGATGCTGAAACAAGTTCAGCATGACAATAAAAAAAAAGCGCCTCCTGATTAAAGGAAGCGCTTTTCGTTCAGAACCGGTATTAAGCCGGCTCAAAAGACCTTCTTAAATTGACTTATCTTAAGAAACTTTTTGAACATTCACGGCATTAGGTCCTTTTTCTGACCTTTCTACCTCGAATGTTACTTCATCACCTTCATTAAGCTCGTGGAAAGAAACTCCAACGAGATTATTGCTGTGAAAGAACAGGTCTTTTCCCTGATCTTCAGCGTGAATGAAGCCAAAGCCTTTGTCGGTCAATCTTTTGATCGTGCTTTTCATCTTCGATTTTAAAATTAGATTATGTAAAAGTTGTAAGAGTATTATGAAAGGTGAAATCGGAAAGTATTATCCACTTTGGACATAAACACAAATACAGTTAGTAATATACTGAATCCAAATGATAAATACTACACAAATAATTAATAATTATGAGTTATTAGAATAACCCTGTAATTAAACCACCAAGACACAAAGACACCAAGATTCACAAAGGAATTTTATAACTTGTCATTTCGAGCGTTACGAAGTGACCCACACAAGCCAACGGCTTGTCATTCCTGCAAGCCGCAGGCGAAAGCGAATAATTCATTGGCAGATGTGAGAATATAGGACCGGCATTATAAAAATTGGCGTTAAAAAATTGCTCGGTTTCAAGCGGTGACGCGGTAGCGGCACGAACGAATACTGTCCGAAGTTCCGACTCCCGAATTTAGGGGGAGTAACAAGTTTATTCGTTCGAGCGCAGAACACGAGTAATTTTAGACAATTTTTATTCAGCCGCGCATTTTGGTTCTTTTGTGCGAGCAAAAGAACCCGTCAGAGACACGGGATTCATCGCATAATGATTTGATAAGGAATAAAGCTTTCATATACGCATTAAGCTCACTTCACTAGGTTTCCCGATGAATCGGGACTTCACTTTGTTTCGCCCGCAGCTTGAGTCCGAAGCTTGCACCCTGGGCTCGCAGGAATGACAAAAGAGTTACGGATTTTATAAGTACCGCCGCTACCCGAAGTAAATTCGGGACTACGCTTAAAATAAATTTTAAGCTTCGAAAGCGGGGCTCGCAGGAATGACAAGCTATGGGTTTATATTGTACATTTGACAAAGAATCACCCGAACTTCCCCGTGACGTATTCTTCGGTGAGGGTTTCGTTGGGATTTGTGAAGACCTTTTGGGTTTTGGAGTATTCGATAAGGTCGCCGAGGAAAAAGAAAGCGGTATTGTCGCTGACCCTGGCTGCCTGCTGCATATTGTGCGTGACGATGATGATGGTGTAGGTGTTTTTGAGATTGTATATGAGCTCTTCAACTTTTAGAGTGGATACGGGGTCGAGGGCGGATGTGGGTTCGTCCATCAAAATGATCTCGGGATTTACGGCGATGGTGCGCGCGATGCACAGACGCTGCTGCTGTCCCCCTGATAGCGCTGTCGCTGAGTCTTTGAGGCGGTCTTTGACTTCGTCCCAGAGCCCGGCGAGGCGGAGGCACTTCTCGACCTTTTCATCGAGGTAGGCGCGTTTGTATCTTTTATTGAATATCAGCCCGGAGACAACATTGTCATATATACTCATAGTCGGGAATGGGTTGGCTTTCTGGAAAACCATGCCGACTTTTTTTCTGAGGTCTGTCATTTCATATTCGCGGATGTCTTTTCCGAGGATGGTGATCTCTCCTGTGACTTTAGCACCGGGTGTGAGCTCGTGCATATAATTAAGGGCGCGGAGGTACGTGGATTTTCCGCAGCCTGAGGGACCGATGATGGATGTAACGGTGCCGTGTTTTACTTTGAGGTCGATGGATTTTATCGCGGGACGGTTATTGAATGAAACAGTGAGCCCGCGCGTGATGACGGAGAATTTCGAGTCTTTGTTCTTTTCTTTTTCTGCTTTTATATCTGTATCCCTGTCCTGAGATTCAATTCCGGGATTTTCCGCGGATTGAATTCCGGGGGTTATATTATCATTTGTATCTGTCATATTAAGTAGTTGCTTTATGTTTAGAACGGGTAGCAAGGCGCACGAGGAGATTTACAACGAATACGAGCGCTATAAGCACGAATGCTCCTGCCCACGCCTGGCGGTGCCAGTCCTCGTAAGGCGAAATCGCGTATGAGAATATCTGCACGGGAAGCGACGCAATTGGCTGATCGAGCGAGTCAGACCAGAAGCGGTTACCGAAGGCAGTAAATAGCAGCGGAGCAGTCTCCCCTGCCGCGCGGGCGATTGCAAGGAGAATGCCGGTAATTATTCCTGCCGAAGCGGTTTTCAGGACGACGCGCACCGTGGTCTTCCAGCGTGAGACACCGAGAGCGAGTGAGGCTTCGCGGAGGTTTTTGGGTACGAGGCGGAGCATTTCCTCCGTAGTACGGGTAATGGTGGGTATCATAAGGATACCGAGCGCGAACCCGCCCGCGTAAGCGGAGAACTGTCCCATCGGCAAAACTATAACACCATATGCAAAGATACCAATTATGATCGAAGGTACACCGCTGAGCACGTCCGTAACGAACTTAACGACATTGGCAAAGATGCCTCCGGAGTATTCCGATACGTAAACACCGGCGAGAACACCTACGGGGATACCAATAACAGAGCCTAGCCCGACGAGTATCAGAGTTCCGACGATCGCGTTAGCCATACCGCCGCCTTCCTCACCGACCGGCGCGGGAAGTCCCGTAAAGAAAGCCGGGTTTAAAGAAGAAAAGCCCTGCGCAGTAGTATAGAAAAAAATGTACACGAGCGGGATGATCGTAACTCCTGCCGCAACATAGCAGAGCGTGAGCATCAGAGTATTCTGAAACTTTCTTCGCGCGAGGGCGGAGCTATTTTGATATATTTCTTCTGCTGTCAACTTAAGTCTAAAGTTTAAAGTCTAAAGTTAAAAGTTTATTTGCCACAAGTTTTCACGAATTGACTCAAATTTTTCAAGGTGTATCACTAATTACATCAATTTATATCTTAAATTAGTGGCTAAAGCCATATCAATTTTAGATATCCATACCCACGCCTTATGCCATAGGCATCACTTAGGGAAAAAGGCGTGGCAATTCAATTCATTATT
>JAEYVS010000126.1 GCA_023429265.1 Bacteroidota bacterium
AGACTACCTGCTTAGCGTCTCTTAGTATGTTGTCTTTGCTTTTAGAAACAGCCAATTTTGTATGTTATTTATATTTACTGTATAATACTCAGAATATTGGTTTTTTAAAATTACATTAATTTACTGCCTGTTTTCTGAATACAGGCACTCAAAAAATGGATAATCAAGATCTAATTAATTTACTTTTAGAATTATCATCATTATCTCATGAAACTGAATGGGTTGAATTCAAGCTTAACAATTCCAACTTAGAGGATATTGGTGAATATATATCGGCTTTGAGTAATAGCGCATGTTATCATAAAAAAGACTATGGATATCTTGTTTATGGAGTATCCGATAGATCCCATGAATTAGTTGGTACAAATTTTAAACCAACAACACAAAAAAAAGGAAATGAAGAGTTAGAAAATTGGTTGGCCGTAAAGTTAGATCCCCGTATAGATTTTAATTTCTTCGAATTCACTTATGAAGGATTAAATTTCGTTATAATCAGAATTCAAGCAACAGTTAATACCCCGGTTATGTTTAAAAATAGTAGCTACATAAGAATTGGTTCATACAAAAAGCAATTGAAGGATCATCCGGAGAAAGAAAGAGCAATCTGGAATCAAGAGAGTAAAAATATTTTCGAAAAAGGAATTGCTTTTAAAAACGTTAAAGAAGAAGATGTTTTGAAATTAATAGATTATCCAGGTTATTTCGATTTGATAGGTTTGGCATTACCAGATAATAGGAAGGGGATTTTGGAGAGATTAACCCAAGATAAAATTATTCAAAAAAATGGTAACGAATTTAATATTTTTAATATTGGAGCAATTTTATTTGCAAAAGACATAAATCTTTTTGATGAAAAATTATCCAGAAAAGCTGTAAGATTTATTATTTACAGCGGTAACAATAGAGTGAATACTGTTAAAGAGCAGGTTGGAATACGCGGTTATGCGTTGGGATTTTCTAGCCTAATCGATTATGTTGAAGATCAACTACCAATGAACGAAATAATTGATAAAGCGTTAAGACGAAAGGAAAAGATTTATCCTACATTAGCTTTAAGAGAATTGATAGCAAATGCTATCGTTCATCAAGACTTTTCTGTTACAGGTTCATCCCCTATGATTGAGGTATTTGCCAATAGGGTGGAAATCACTAATCCAGGAAAGCCACTTATAGATCCACTAAGATTTGTTGATCATAGTCCTGAAAGTAGGAATGAAATTTTGGCTAAATTTATGAGAAGGTTAAACATTTGCGAAGAACGGGGAAGTGGTTTTGACAAAGTAATATTTCAATGTGAATTTAATCAACTGCCTGCTCCAGAAATTATTGTTGGCGAGAATTATACTAGAGTAATTATGTATAAGTATAAAAAATTATCTGCGATGGACAAAAAAGATAAAGTACGAGCTTGTTATTTACACGCATGTTTAAAATCCGTTTCTGGGGAGTATATGACAAATCAATCGTTGAGAGAAAGGTTTGGTATTTCTGAATCTAATTATCCAATTGCTTCAAGAATAATTAATGATACTGTTCAAGATGGTTTAGTTAAGGTTTATGATCCTAATAATAAATCTAGAAAATATGCAAAATACTTACCATTTTGGGCATAATCTTATGTAACGGTCATGTAACCACAGACGACAAAAACCCTAAAAATAGCTTAAAATGTATGTTTTTAATGTAAATTATTTAATGAACTATGGAAATCATGAAAAAAGGCGATGAAGTAGAAATTCTTGTTGAAGATATGAATGATGACGGGCGCGGGGTAGGACGCACAGAGGATGGAATGGTGATTTTTACCGATAAAGCCATCCCCGGAGACAAGGTAAGAGTACGAATACGGAAAAAACGCTCGAAATACGCGGAAGCTCAGTTCCTGGAGCTGCTATCACCGTCAACATACCGCATTGACCCCCGGTGTGAATATTTCGGGATCTGCGGAGGCTGTAAAATGCAGAATCTGGAGTACGAACGCCAGCTTTCATTCAAGAAAAATGTGGTCGAAAATGCCCTGAAAAGAATTGGGGGTTTTGATAATGTTGAAATTCCGGATATTATGGGAAGCGATGATATTTTCTTTTACCGGAATAAAATGGAGTTTTCATTTTCCGATGATAAATGGATGACCGTACCCACTGAAGATAGAGAAAAGTTTGCTCTGGGTCTGCACGTTCCAAGATTTCATTCTAAGATCATTGATATCCACGAGTGTTTCTTGCAATCGGAGATTTCTAACCGGATATTGAATTTTACACGCGATTTTTTTAAAACAAGAAACGCTTCTATATACTCCACTGAAACACACGAGGGTTATCTGCGTTTTCTGATAATCCGTGAAAGCAAGAATACTCCTGACTTTATGGTAAATCTCGTGACGTATGATTATGACGAGAAGCTTATAAATGAGTATGCTCAGGGATTAAAGATGATTGCTCCGGAAGTAACTACACTCATTAATGGTCTGTCCAATAAGCGCGCGCAGGTTGCTTTCGCGGAGAATGAAAAAGTGATCTTTGGAGAGGGGATCATAAATGAAAAACTCGTTCGCGGAGACGGCAGGGAGTTCGCGTTTAAGATTTCCCCAAACTCCTTCTTCCAGACAAATACCATCCAGGCGCAGAAGCTGTATGATGTTGCGCTTGAGTTCGGTGAATTTAATTCCAATGACAAAGTGCTCGATCTATACTGCGGCGCAGGCTCTATCGCTATTTTCATTTCCGACCGCGTAAGTAAAGTGCTGGGTGTTGAGCTCATCGAAGATTCAATTGCAAATGCACATGAGAATAAAGAGCTTAATGGTATTACAAACGCAGAATTTCTTGTATCTGACATAAAAGATTTTCTAACAGGGAGTAATGTAATTGAGTATAATAAGATAATCCTCGATCCTCCGCGTTCCGGTCTGCACCCGAAAATATGCGAGATCCTCTCCGAAACAAAGCTCGATAAAATAATCTATGTAAGCTGCAACCCATCCACCCAGGCGCGAGACCTAAAGCTTATCTGCGAAAAAGGGAATTACGAAATAGAAAAGATCCAGCCCGTGGATATGTTCCCTCATACGTATCACGTAGAGAATGTGGTGAGTTTAAGGAAGAAAAATTAATAACTAACCCCTATGCCGGCAATTCACCAACTAAGTAAATCAACATACATTCGCGGAACTCAGTGCAAAAAATCTCTGTATCTGAATAAATATCATAAGGAGCTGAGAGATCCGATTGATGATTCCACACAGGCTGTCTTTGACTCAGGACATCAGGTGGGAGAACTCGCCCAGGGGTTATTCCCCGGCGGGGAGGATACAAGGTTTTACGATGACCTCGATGTACCGAGAGCAGTATTTCAGACTCAGCAATTAATTAACTCCGGTGTAAATGTCATTTATGAAGGCGCTTTTATGTATGAGGATTGTCTGTCTGTGATAGACATTCTGGTAAATAACGGAAGGGGATGGAACGCCTATGAAGTGAAGAGCTCGACTAAAGTAAAAAAAGCACATATTACCGATGTATCCTATCTGTATCATATTATGACTATGACTGGATTGGATTTAGACGACTTATCGCTGGTGTATGTCATTAATAAATATATTCGTAATGGAGAAC
>JAEYVS010000145.1 GCA_023429265.1 Bacteroidota bacterium
GGAAAAGAGATCAGCGAACTGGTTGGACAGGTACTTCAAGCGGGAAGCTACAATTATTCATTCAACGCTTCAGAGCTGAATAGCGGAATTTACTTCTATACTTTAAAAGTTGGAGATTTCATTCAGACGCGAAAAATGGTGCTAATCAAGTAATTAGACAAGCGTTATCTTTGTTATCTCAGGCGGGCAGTTCAACCTTAATGGCAGTCCCACAACACCAAGTCCTCTTGACACATACATTTGAGTTCCACCCTCTGTATACAATCCGCTTACATAAGGACTTACCGTACCTGCAGGTGATATGTTAGTGTTACCGAATTTGAACAATACTACCTGTCCCCCGTGTGTATGACCGCTTAAAAGCAGATCCACATTCCTTTTGGCGGCTTCATTCAAAAAATACGGCTTATGATATAGCATTACCTTTGGCAGTTCTTCATAATTGGATGCTTTACTCTTTGCATCCGCTATTGTGAGGTCCATATATCTCATTATTTCCGGGTCATATTCGGAGTTGCTTCTCCTCACGTCATCAACCCCCAGGATGCATAGCTCTTCCCCGTTAATGTTAAGTATCCTTGACTCATTTCTGAATAGCTGAATTGGCGTTTCATTTCTTACTACATCTGCTACATAGTCAGCATCAGCAAAATAATCGTGATTGCCGAGCGTACCAAATACACCGTGTTTTGCCTTCAAATCGCGGAATGCGTTTGCAAACGGTGCTGCTTCTGATATGTTGGAATTCGTCAGGTCCCCGGGTATCACTATGATATCCGACCCGACATCATTCACAGCCCTGGCATAATCTCTCATTACATCCTCCGACATATACGGACCGCTGTGCACATCACATAGCAGTGTAAGAGTTGTACCCTTCAGAGCTGCAGGCAGGTTCTTTATCTTCATTTCCCTTTCGGTAACTTCAAAATCATCCTTGCCCAGCACTGCTATTCCCGAACCTATGAACGCGTATCCCGAAGCTACTGCCGCAGCTCCCGTAACAAATCTTCGTCTCGACCGGTCGAACTTCTGAACACTCTTTTTCTGCTTAAATCCGGCAAGCCATTGCTTTGTCTTTTGAAACCTGTTCAAAATGAATTCCGTCAGCCAGAATGGAAGCTTAAGGATCTTCCCTATCAGCAAATAAAACCCGATAAAAAAGATGGCGGCAGTGAACATATAAAATGGTATGATGTATCCGTCATATAGCCATCCGGGCAGATCGGTCAGTCTTGCGCCAGTAACTACTATGTATATAAAGGGGATGGAAAATAAGACAAATGGTGTGATGGAGACCCAGTTAATCCACTTCTTAGGGAAATTCTTGCGTTTTAAGAACTTCCGAAACGTGATCATTGCAAGAATCTGTAGTCCTCCGTAAATCACGAATATTGTTATAAACATCAATCTCCACATATAGTCAATCTAACAATAATATTGATTGTATTGGTTCCGTAAATTAATGTATTGGATTTTTTTAAAAAAGCTTATAAGAGGTTTAAATAAGAGTAATTCGGGATTTCAGCTCATCTGGAAATTCCACCCTTTATTGACGCTTATGTAATTGCTCACCTGAAAATAAGGCACGGAATTTAATACACTTGATTTTATTTTTAAGCTTACCTAAATTTGTATGTAACTAATCTTAATATTTAATATCGGTAATGAATAGATCCATCGAGGATTACATAAAGAACATTTACACAATAAAGCAGGCCGTTGGAAAGGTGACTACATCTCTGCTCGCGGAAAATCTCAAAGTATCACCGGCTGCGGTCAGCGAAATGATATCGAAATTGTCAAAATCGGGTTACATAAAGAACACCCCATACAAAGGGTTTGAACTTACCAAAAAGGGTGAAAAAATAGCTCTCAATCTCATTCGGAAGCACCGACTGTGGGAATTCTTCCTGGTTAAATATCTCGATTTTCCCTGGGACAAAGTTCACGATGAAGCAGAAAAGCTTGAACACGTTTCGACTGACGAGCTGATCTCGAAGCTCGAAAGCTATATGGATTTCCCAAAGCACGATCCACACGGCTACCCCATCCCCGATCAGAATGGAAAAATGGAGAAGGATAACTGCATTCCTCTGACAGAGGCAGCCATTGGCTCTACCGGAACCATTAAGAGGGTATCCGATGAAAGCTCTGAATTTCTCAGTTACCTTTCAAAGGTAGGACTAAAACTAAATGAAGATGTAAAAGTCACCGACAGGATAGACTTCGATAATTCAATTGAGATCTCTAAAAAAACCGGAAAGCTCTTCCTGAGTGAAAAGCTCGCGGGGAATATTTACATACAGGCAAAATAAAGAACTATGAGAATAATATTATTACTAACATTAACATTTTCATTACTACTGAACGGATGCGGTAACAATGATTCGCCGGATTCATCCGGTAAGATAGTTGCTGTCTCTTCCATAAACATCATCGGAGACATAGTAAAGAACATTGGCGGTGACAAAGTCGAGTCCATCAGCATTTGCGGCGTTGGTGTCGATCCTCATACTTACCATTCAAAGCCCGAGGATGTACGAAACATAGCTAAAAGTGATATTGCTTTCATTAACGGCTTTGCGCTCGAGCACTGGATGGAGGAGTTAATAGATAATGCAGGCGGTGAACGCCCAAAGGTAGTTGTTACCGATGGCATCACGCCTCTCACAGATGAAAAGGGATATGGCGATCCCGATCCCCACGCCTGGTTCGACGTGAAAAATGCTAAGATTTACGCTCAAAACATTGCAAATGCCCTGATTGAAATTGACAAGGAAAATGAAGAATACTATAGAACTAACCTTGATAATTATCTGAAACAGCTGGATGAGCTCGATGCCTGGATAATCGAACAGGTGGAGACTCTCCCCAAAGAAAAACGAGTGCTGATAACCTCACACGATGCATTCCGCTACTTCGGTAAGGCTTATGGGTTTGAGGTGCACGGACTGCAGGGGCTTTCGACGGAAGCTAAAGTTCAGACCGAGGACGTAACCCGGATCATAGACCTTATAAAAGCCCGCGGACTAAAGGCTGTGTTTATCGAAACGAGCGTAAACCCGAAGCTGCTCGAGCAGGTATCGTCCGAAACAGGAGCAAAGGTCGGCGGCACATTATATTCCGACTCAATAGGTAATGAAGGAACCGAAGGCGGTTCATACATCGGAGCTGTAAAGTCAAATGTTTCAACTATCATAAACTCTTTAAAATAAAATGAGAAAGATATTAATTCTATTATTTTTACTTACAGCGGGCTTTATCCATTCACAAACCCCCGGGGACATTATTACAGACCGCCCTGACCAGACAGAATCCACGGATATTTTACAGCCGGGATATGTCCAGATAGAGACCGGGGTTATGCATGAAAGAATCCCTGACGATGGTATTGGATTCTATCTTTCTGAAGAAAGCAGTATTTATATTTCCACTTTGATAAGAATTGGAGTTTTTGAGAACCTTGAATTAAGAATTGCTCCGGAGTATGGAATAATAAATAATAGGAGTAGATATGAATTAGATCCAGAATGGTATGAACAAAAGTCAGAAGGTTTTACTCCTTTGGTACTTGGTACAAAAATTAAAATTGTCGCTGAAAGATTACATTCCCCTGCATTATCTTTCTTATTTAATATAGACCTGCCTGAAATCGCCGGTAAAGACTTTAAGAGTAGTTATACAACTCCTGAAGTAAGACTGGCTATTGCAAAAGAACTATCTGACAGATTTGGTTTAGGAGTTAATGTGGGAGCTGAGTTTAACATGGCATTGGGAGAAACCAATGGTCTTTATACTGTCGCCTTAGGTCTTGGATTATTAGATAACCTCAGTGGCTTCATTGAATTTTATGGCTTTTTTAGGCAGTATTCTAAAAACACCCATTTTTTAGATGGCGGTTTAACTTATCTGATCCAGAAAAATATTCAATTGGATCTGTCTGCGGGAACTGGATTAACTGATTTTACGCAGGACTATTTCATCAGCGGGGGCTTATCAGTCCGTCTGCCAAGGTAATTATTGAAAACTATGAAAGTACTCGAAGTAAAAAATCTAACTATATCTTACCAGAAAAAGACCGCTATCAAGGGCATTAATCTCGAGATAGAAAACGGCAGTATAATCGGTATAGTCGGTCCTAATGGCGCGGGTAAATCCACCTTAATGAAGGGTATTCTGGGTATGATACCAAAGGATACAGGTGAGATAAAAGCTTTTGGGAAGCCTGTAAAGGAATCCCTTAAACGCATCTCCTACATTCCCCAGAAGGAAATAATAGACTGGGACTTCCCCGTAAATGTCGAGGAAGTCGTAATGATGGGACGTTATGCCCACCTGCCTATGATAGGCTTCCCGGGCAAAGCCGACAAAGAGATCGTGCGTGAAGCTATGGCTAAGATCGAGATCACAGACCTGGCTGACCGCCAGATAAGACAGCTTTCAGGAGGTCAGCAGCAAAGGATATTCCTTGCCAGGGCGCTCGCGCAGGAAAGCGATTTATTCCTGCTGGATGAACCTTTCGTAGGCGTCGATGCCAAAACCGAAAAAGCTATTTTCGCTTTGATGCAGGAACTAAAGGAACAGGGAAAAACTTTGATTGTAGTTCACCACGATCTGAGCAAGGTATTGGATTACTTCGATAAGCTGATCCTTATCAATCAGACTCTCGTAGCATATGGTGACACAAAGGATGTCTTCACACCGGAATTACTGCATAAAACATACGGCGGAAGACTTACAATCCTTGAAAAAACAGATCAATTGAGAGGGAGCAGATAGTATGTTTGATTTTCTAATAGAACCTTTTCAATATGAGTTCATCCATCGCGCGCTGATTGCCTCAATAATTACCGGTATCAGCTGCGGACTTATAGGCGCGTTCATAATGCTTAGAAGGATGTCGCTCCTCGGGGATGCGCTCGCTCACGCGGTTCTCCCGGGCGTGGTGATAGGTTTTATGATCGCGGGAAAAGGCCAGATAGCAATATTCATAGGCGCGGTAATATCGGGATTCATTACAGTCGTTTTGATCAGCTATATAAACCGTAACTCTAAGATTAAAGAAGATACTTCCATCGGTGTAATCTTCACGGGAGCATTCGCGCTGGGTATTCTCCTCGTATCACAGCTTAAGCAGGTGCACATAGACCTTTCCTCTTACCTCTTTGGTGATGTTTTAGGTGTTTCAACGGAAGATATCATACTCTCATCCATTATAATGTTTGCCATAATAATATCCGTTATACTTTTTTATAAGCAGCTGCTTATTACATCATTCGACCCGACAATGGCAATGTCCATTGGCATTTCAACCGCGGCAGTGCATTATTTCCTTATGTCGCTTTTATCGATGACGATCGTCACTTCGCTCCAGTCGGTGGGTATCGTTCTTCTTGTTGCAATGCTTATTACTCCCCCGGCAACCGCATATCTCCTCACTGATAAAATGAAACCGCTATTGTTTCTTTCTGCCGGAATCGGAACATTAGCCGGAGTTACGGGCCTCTTCCTCTCATATTATCTTAATTTCTCATCGGGCGCATCGATGGTGCTTGTAAGCGTTACATTCTTTGCGCTTGCATTTTTCTTTTCACCGAAGGAGGGAATCCTGACAAAGGCTCTTAGACGAAGGAAAAAAGCGCAATTCCACCTGGTTGAAGATATCATAAAAGCCATATACAAGTCCGACAAAGCTTTGGACCGGGAAAAATTGTTTGCATCAGTCTCCGGTGAGCTCGGCATCTCCCCGTCTAAAATGGAATCCATATCTCATCAGCTCATTAAGCTGGGTATGATGAAAAAAGAAAATGGAATGGTCGCGCTTACGGATATCGGCAATAAACTCGCGATTCGCCTCATCCGCTCACACAGGCTTTGGGAAACTTACATTACCGAAAACAACATTACCGATATTCAGGACATTCACGAGGATGCCGAAAAATTCGAGCACATTCTTTCAGACGAACTGGCTGAAGAGATCGACCGCGAGCTCGGCCACCCAGAAACCGACCCCCACGGCTCCCCAATACCAAAGATTTGAAAATCCATCTATAAACTAGATTTTAAATTACAGTTGGTGATTCAAAAACGCCATTATGAAAATTGCCGGAGAAAATTTCTCGGATTCGAACGTCTTCGACCTCGCGTAGCGAGGGAGAAGCAGAGAAAAACTGTTCGAGCCTTTAAAAATATGTTCTTTATTCAGTATTCGATGGCGAGTTTTTTTCTCTGAGTGAAGAACACGAGAAATTTAGGCAATTTTCATTAAGGCGGGCCCTTTTGCTTCTTTTGGGCAAGCAAAAGAAGCCGCCGGAGGCAAGAATTATCAATATTCAGAATAACTTTCAATCCTCATCCCCAAGCCAGGTTTGGGAATGCTAAATCCTACTTCTTAAAACTCCACATTCGCACTAAAATTAAACACCCTGTAATCTCCAAAATCAAAATCTTCCGG
>JAEYVS010000153.1 GCA_023429265.1 Bacteroidota bacterium
GAAAGTAATTACTCTACAATCTTTTCTATATAATTGGAGTTTAATATACCAAGCGCTCCAAGATAATCAACTTTAAATTTTATAACGTCACCGACTCTGTACTTTTTTGTAGAGTTGGTGACGTCCAGTATAAGCATATCGGAGCTGGCTCCCACTACCTCAATGGTCTTATCTATGGGTTTTAGATTTTTGGGGTCAATATCCAGCAGTCCAATATCAAGTATAACGCGTGTTATCTCTTTGCCATACTGTTCATCTTCTATTATGTGTTTATCTCCTGAAAGATTTGCGCCTAATTCTCCGAACGGTGTGACAGGTTTTGTGCTTACCTCTATTATTTCCGAGTAAAGCATAAATAAGTCATCCTTCATCCCCTTTATGGTAGTCTCCCGGAATAAATTCTTACCGAAAAACAAGCTCTCACCAATACGGAAATGATTGATCGTCTTTGGTATTTCCTTTCTGAATAGTAGAGGGAGAGTAACTGACGTACCGCCTGAAATCCAGGGTATGTCGCGTTTAAATTTTAATTCGATGATCTGTCGGTATAGCCCCAGCTGGATGAGCTTGTCTTTTGAAGGCATTACACCGTGAAGGCAATTAAGATTAGCGCCAATCCCGACAATACGAATAAAAGGTAAATGAAATACTTTCCCGTAAAATTCCACAAGGTCATCCCCCATCACACCTTCACGCAAATCTCCCATCTCGATCATTATTATTACCTTATGCAGCTTATCCTGTTTTTCAGCTTCTTCAGATAAAAACTTTATAGTATCATACTCCGTATTAAAGCTTACATCGGCATATTTTACCACATTAGGTACACTTCGCTTTGATGGAGGTTTTATGTAAACAGTCTGCACATCCGGATCAATTTTCTTTATCATTTTCAGATTCTGCACCCTGGAGTCGAGCACCTGCTTTGGTTTCAGATCGAGTACCTCGCGAAGGAATTTCTCGTTACCACAAAGAAGCTTGGTTACAATTCCCCACTCGACGTTATTTTTTTTAAATAACTCATCAAGGAATTTATAATTGTGGCGAAGCTTCTCTTTATTTAATTTAAAATATGCCATTATTCTATTACCTTTCTCGGAATGTCATTGGGCAGCCGTGATAAGAGTTCATAATTTAACTGGTTACTTAGATCACTGAACGAGCTGACTGCAAGATCGTGATTATTTTGCTTGCCTATGATTACAACTTCATCACCCGACGTCACATTCTTTGCATTAGTGATATCGATAGTCATACAATTCATATTTACCAATCCTATCACCGAAAGCCTTTTTCCTTTGATCAAGACCTTTCCCACGTTACTCAGCACCCTTGAGAATCCATGCGCATAACCCACGGGAATTACTGCTATGGTTATATCCTTTTCAGCAAGGTAACTGCTCCCATAGCCTACATATTCACCTGCCTTAACATTTTTTACCGCCATTACTTTGCTTTTCCAGGAGATAACTCTTTTTAACTTATAATTTCTGCTTTCATTCTGAACAAAGTTTAAAACTGAAATTTCCTTACTGGGCCAGAGTCCGTATTGTAATATACCAATTCTCACCATATCAAGTATTGTATCAGGATATGATAAAGCCGCGGCAGAACACGCAGTGTGCTTAATTTCTGGATGAAGACCTGCTTTTTCAAATTCCCGGACGAACTTATTATAGTTTGTAAATTGTGATTGTACCCTGAGATAATTGGCAAGGCTTTCAGCTCCGGCAAAATGCATACAGAGACCTCTGAATCTAATATTGCCGCTGTTCATTTTTAAGAATTCAATCACCTTCTCAATCTCGTCCATTTCAAATCCTGTCCGGTTCATACCCGTTTCCACTTCAATATGTACCTTTGCAGGTATGTCTAATTTTTTACTTACCTGAAGAGCTTTCTCCATACGGTCCATATTGTAGACATAAAAATCGATATCATTCTTTATGACCCATTCCATTTCTTCATCGTCAACAAGACCCATTACTAAAAGAAAAATTCCATCTTTTATGCATTTTTTGACGTTATATGCCTCATATGCATCGAATACTGCAAAATTTCTAACTCCCTGACCGTATGCCATTGGAACGAATTCGTTGATACCGTGACCATAAGCATTTCCCTTTACCACTGACGTAAAAATGGCATCCTTCCCAATCAGATTTCTTATAACCTTTAGATTGTGGGCGTACGCGCTGCGTGATATCTCAATCCTGCTTGTATTCTGTGGTGTTTCCAATTTTCTGTATGTGTAAGAGGTCGTTAATTATTCTGTAGAATATATCACAGCCGTAGGAAATGAGTTTATCGGGAAAGTCATAATCAGGATTGTGGAGTTCAGGCTGATCTCCGCCGGCACCAAGTCCGAACATTGCACCTTTAATTTCAGTGGTAAACCTGCCAAAGTCCTCAGACCAGCGAAAAGGCTTCTTTATTTGATGGATTTCCTGAGCTGTTTCCTCAGCAGCGGAGCGTATGATATCGACAGCCTCAGGATCATTTACCGTTGCCTTAAATTCTTCCGTGAATCCAATCGTACATTTAAGATTCTCTTCAGCGCAAACGGTATCTGCAAGCTTAATGAGATTTTTCTTTAGCTTTTCTATGTCTTTATCATCTTCTGCCCTAAGTGTAAACATTAACTTCCCTGCACCGGGCTGTGTACCGAAGGCTTCATCACCCAGCCTGCTATGAATTACGGTTGCGAATGCAAGACTGCTGTAATCATTGCTTGAATTTACTTCATCCACACCCAGTATGATCTTTGCGATAGCTTTACCGGGACTAATTCCATTTTCCGGATGCGCGGCGTGAGTCGATCTTCCGTGAAGTGAAACAATCATTCCTACGGAAGCCATCGCAAATATACCGCTTTTCAGGATCACTGTTCCTTCGGGTGCGCCGGGTATATTGTGCAGCGCGAAAATATAATCGGCGGTTAGAGCTTTGAATCTCGCATCATCCATTATCCTCTGAGCACCTTCCCCGGTCTCTTC
>JAEYVS010000024.1 GCA_023429265.1 Bacteroidota bacterium
TATAATGCGGGTACCGCGAACGAAGATGGTCTTTCGGTAACAGTTGGGGATTCGGGAAATGTATATGTTTCGGGTTCAACGGCGAGTACGGGATCGACCTATGTGGATATGTTACTTATAAAAATTAATTCGTCGGGTATAACTCAATGGGGAAGAACTTATGCCGGTGTAGGGATAGGTGTGGATGAAGCTTTTTCTGTAGCGACGGGAGATTCCGGGAATGTCTACATAACAGGAAATAGTTATGGCGGCACAGGTACCAACTATGATGTCACAACAATAAAGTATGGTCTTGATGGTACCAGGAAATGGGTGGTAAAATATGATCCGCCCGAATATCAGAGAGGTGCTAAGATACTGACAGATGATAGCGGTTATGTTTATGTGATGGCAAAAACGGGAGATTACACTGTGATAAAGTATGGCTCCGATGGGGAAGAAATTTGGACAAGTCATTACAATGGTCCTCACAATTATATTGATGAACCTAATGACATGTGCATGGACTCCCACGGAAATTTATATGTGACAGGATACGTGGAGGATACAACCGCAGCAGATGGTTCATTTTACCCCAGAACAACCACTGTAAAATATAGTCCACAAGGAGCAATAGTCTGGAGTATCATCGATACGGAATACAGCACGACCTGGGGCATGACCTGCGACAATAACGGAAATGTCTATGTTACGGGTGACATATCTGCCGGAACTTCAGGTACTCAGATACAAACCATTGCTTATTCTTCTTCGGTTGGAATAAGTCAAACTTATTCGGAAATACCCTCCGGATTTACCTTATCCCAGAATTATCCAAATCCATTCAATCCATCTACAAAGATAAAATTTGAAATTCCGGCAAAATCCTTGGTTAAGCTGGCGGTATATGACATTACCGGGAGGGAAGTTGCAACGCTGGTTAATAGCCAACTAAATGCAGGTGTGTATGAATATGCATTTGACGCACAAAATCTTTCTACAGGGGTATATTTCTACAAATTAGTTACAGAGGGTATGAGCGAAACAAAGAAGATGCTCCTGGTAAAGTAGCAGTAATATGTTAAACCTACCTGCCCGGTTTCGTTACCCTCGGACCGGGCGGGATTATTTTAATAGTAAAATCTTTAAAGATTCTCGCAAATTTTTGTAAACCATTCCCGGTTTTCTATCTCATCTATTTTTTTAATATCTTTTTTGAGTTTATCGGCTTCTTTTGTGTCCGGCTTTATTTTAAACTTACAAAGTCGACGCATAAATTTAATTACGACATCAGAGCGGTTTTTGACAGGTTCGGAGATAAGTTCATTATTCTTCAGGAAATGCCGGTATGAATCCAAAGCAAGCAAAAGGTTATTATATCTTCCGGTTTCAAATAATATAAATAGCATTTGATTTTTCACATCGATCTTGTGGCTTATATCTTCATTGTATGCAATGGAAAGGCTTTTTAAGGCTTCATCATAATCTTTTTTATGGAAGCTGCAAAGTGAATTCGCGAAACTTATAGCTGCTCCTTTAAATTCCGGTTTTAGCTCCTTATTGTATTTAGTTATGAATTTCTCAGCAAACTCAAGATCATCTCTCATTAAAGATGCTCTTACTACCCTTTTAAAAATCTGGTTCGGGATAAATCCGCCAATCTTATAATTTTTCATTTCAAGCCTTCTTTTATACAGGATCATTATTTCGTCAGGCAATTTTGTATAATCGCGTCTGTATAATTTCCAGAGATAATTCTCCAAGTTGATATAAATATTCATACTGTCTACGAAATGTAAATCCTTCTCATTCCGAAAGAATGTTTCTTTAGCTTTGATGTAAAGATCCATATTGTTTGGCTCACGTATCATCATAGTAAGATAATAATAAATCATTATTATCGGATGTTTCTCGTAGCTATTATTCCGCATGTGAGAGAGAATTTCATCCAACAATCCGGTATGTGGTTCAAACTTAAGCCTGTATTTAATATTCTCCATAAATAATGAATACTTAAGTATAGTAATTATTGCAAAACAACTGATGCTTTCACTTACAAGATTTATCTGTCCTTTGAAAAAGGCTCTTTCATTAGCATCGAGGTTTTTTGAAACCTGCGCCGCAACATTTGAATTTTCAAGAGTAAATTGTACGAAATAAAATTCATTAGTATTTTTATTTTTTTCTTCGTTTAAAAGCTTCGCCTCTATAAGGTGGCGGTCATATGCTTTGAACAAACCTTTTGATTTCAAAGATTCAAGCAGAAAGATTTTTTTCCAGTAGTCACTTCTTTCAACACCTTGCTGAGCAAGGAATTCCTCAGCAAGGACATTCATCCTGTGACTAAGCAACCTCATCCTGCCGTCATTATATGCGTCCCCCGGAAAAAGCTTCTTGAAAACCCGCTCCTTTTGAAGCGATTTATGTGAAAGATCCGGAAAGTATTTTTTTAAATGATCGTATAAAGAAATTAAGGTAGAGTTTGTATTAAAGAAGGGGGACTTTACAAGATCGCCAAATCTTTTAAAGTCTTCCCTGCTAAAAGTAGATATGGTTTCGAAAAGGTTTGATGATAACATTAGAAAATTTTTTTGCGAAGTATTTTTATGGACAATATACCCTATTCAAAATCAATTAGCATTAACTAAAACGTACGATTATCAGAAACATCATAGACTAATGCAAGATATTGTAAACACAGCATTTAATTAGGAAGTTGGAAAAAATAGTATTGCCGTTCAGAAACTAAGAAATGAATGTTTCCATAGAGCTTTTCCGGTAACGTTCAAAATATTTCTTCCATTGGATTATGTAAAATCTGCCCACTTATGACAATTATACTATTTAAAGGAAAATATTTGCATAAAACCTTCCTGAACAATATGCCTTTTGTTTCTTTTGTTCGTCCACCATACCATCATATTTTCGTATAAACATTTTTTAAAATAAAATCTCAAACACCATAAAAATGAAAAATTTACGAACGAAATTATTTTTGTTGTTACTGGTATTTCTTTTCTCTACGGCAGCTGATGCGCAGATGTT
>JAEYVS010000197.1 GCA_023429265.1 Bacteroidota bacterium
ATTTCGATCCCGCGCTGCTTCTGAAAAAGATACACAAGACAGTCACCACCCAGCAGGAAGAGTACGGAAAGATATTCCGGGAGCACATCATACCCGAGCTGAATAAGAACTACATTTATCTCATCGATGAGTCTAAGCTCAATAAGGACCACGCTTTTTTCGTGACGGATTATTTTTATGATAACGTGCTAATGCACATATCCCCGATGATGATAGAAAAACGCAAGGTGAGCCCCTTCCTCAAAAGCGGACAACAGTACCTCGCGATAAAGCTCTCCCCGAAAGAAAGCTCGAAGAAAAAGAAATCAGAGAATAAAAAAGCTCCGGGAAAAAAATCAAGAGTACGGCATAAGTACGCGATGATAGAGATACCATCGGATAAGCTCCCGAGATTCATCGAGCTGCCGAGGCACAGGGGAAATGATTATGTAATATTCCTGGATGACGTGATAAAATTCTGCCTACCGAATATATTCCCCGGGTACGACATAGCGGGTACATACTCTATAAAGCTGACGAGAGACGCTCATTTGCATATAGACGACGAGTTCACAGGCAACCTGCGTGAGAAGATACAGAAGAGTCTTCAGCGAAGAAGCCGCGCAAACCCCAGCCGGTTCCTGTATGACAATAGCATTCCAAAGCCCTTCCTGAAACTGCTGAAAGAGTCGCTCGAGCTGACGGATGAGGACCTTGTACCGGGCGGGAGGTACCATAATTTTTATGACTTCTTTAAATTCCCCAATCCCGGGCGGAAAGAACTGGAGAATAAACCTCTACCTCCGCTAAAGAACAAAGAGCCGGAGCAGTATAAGAATATATTTGAGGCGTGGAGCAAAAACGACTTCGCCCTGCACTTCCCCTACCAGAAGTACGACTACGTGCTGGAAGCGCTGGAGACTGCCGCCGAGGACCCGAAGGTGCGTGACATAAAAATAACACAGTACAGGCTCGCGAGGGATTCCAGAATAATAAAGGCTTTGATAAACGCGATGAAGAATGGAAAGAATGTCGTGGTATTTATGGAGCTAAAGGCAAGGTTTGACGAAGAATCCAATATGAATTATTCCAGGCTGCTCGAGAGCGCTGGAGCAAAGGTACTTTACAGCCTGCCCGGGCTGAAGGTACACTGCAAGACGCTGCTCGTTACACGCGAAGAGAAGGACGGCCTGAAAAAATACGGGTACTTCGCCACGGGAAATTTCAATGAGAAGACCGCCAAGCTCTACACCGACCTGGGACTATTCACATCGGACGAGCGGCTGGTGAATGAGCTGTCGGATGTATTTGACTACCTGGAGACGAGGCAGACAAAGCCGGAATTCAAGCACCTTCTGGTGGGTAAGTTTAACCTCAGGCATTCGTTTTACGCCCTGATAGACCGTGAGACCGCGAACGCTAAGAAGGGCAAGCCCGGGCTGATGATAATGAAAATGAACGGGCTCGAGGAGCCGAGGATAATAGAGAAGCTTTACGAAGCAAGCAATGCAGGGGTCAAGATAAGGCTCATCGTGAGAGGGATATGCTGTCTGATCCCCGGAGTAAAAGGGATGAGTGAGAACATCGAGGTCATAAGCATTGTGGACAGGTTCCTGGAGCATTCGAGGATTTATTATTTCCATAATGACGGGAATGAGGAGGTATACCTATCCTCAGCTGACCTGATGAAAAGGAATCTGAGGAAAAGGATCGAGGTGGCATTCCCGGTGTACGACGAAGGAATACGGAAAATGATTAAGGACCTGCTGGACATACAATGGAGCGATAATGTCAAAGCGAGGATCATCGATAAGAACCAGGTCAATAAATACAGGGAGCGGGGCGAACCAAATATCCGGGCTCAGTACGCCACGTACGACTATATGAAAAAGAATTATTAGTTCTCAATTCTCAATTCCCCTCGCATCTTCTTTTTATCACGTGTAATATATTATCCTGAATGTCCGCCATTATGGCTTCGCACCATATCCGGCTGTAGAAATTATATGACGTGGACATTTTAAATTTACTTGAGAGATGCAGTAAAACCCCGTTTTCCGTGGGTTCGAGTTCATATCTGCCCTCGAGAACGTCGAAGTATCTGCTTCCGACTGTAACGTGCTCATCCAGCGCAGTCAGCGGTATGGAATTAGGGTCGGCATCTATGGTAAAAGTGAATGAGTTCATCGGGTCCCACTGCGTGACGGTCTCAGTAAAGTACAGCCCGCGGTCGAACTCCGCTATCCTTACCCCGCCAATCCCTTCTTTATCCAGCTCTGCTCTTATCGGACGCGGAAATCCCATCATAAGGAACATTGTGTTATCGTTTTCGGATTCCTCGATGTCATAGACACGCACGATATTTTCCCAGACCTCTTTTTCGTCCGCGTGGATCATTATGGAGGTATTCACATCGACTATCTTCTCCTCCTTCTCGATGTTTTTCTCCACCGGGAAAGTAAGGAAGGGCAGAAGAATAACCGAGCACAGTACTAGCGTATTGTACTTCTTCGCGTTCCTCACCACGAAATAAGCGGTGAGACCTCCGACTGAAGCAATCAAAAGAAACACGGGCGAGATGATGAATATGCATATCAGACCTTCGAGCTCGAATATAAACGCAAAGAATAGCAGCAGCGAAAGAGTAACCCAGGGCGCGAATATGTAATACAGCACATTGGTCTTCTGCCGGGAAACATACCCTGTGATGAAACCCGAGGCAAACGGCATCACAAATATGAACGCGAATGACATCAGTCCTTCCGCTGAGCCGCCTGTATTTATCCATTCGATGTCCAGCCCGAATATCAGGCGTGACGCAAGCGCGTATAACAACCCCGTCGCTATCGCACTGAGGAATACTACGTAGCTTCTCATTTAATCTCCTTCTGTCTTTCAGTTTTTTCGGATTCTTCTATGCTGTATAATTCAACCGAATGTTCTTTGCCTTTTAAAAGATATTCACCGAGTAATTCGGATCTGTACTTGTCCGGCAGGTCCACAAAGTCCAGGACTTCAGCTGACACGAGGAAGTTTTTATTCAATACGTTGCACTCCTCCTGTATGCGGGATGCAGTATTTATTACATCACCGTGATATACGATCTCCTTCTTTGAATCCCCTATCTCCCCTACGACTACCTTTCCGAAGTGCATCCCGGCTTTGATCTTAGGCACCATCCCGAATTTCTCTTTATATACATCTTCCAGCGATTCTATCTTATGTTTGATCCGGAAAAAACATTTAATGCAGTTAGCCTTTCTCCTTCCGTTCTTTTCCGTCCACGTAATGACAACCTGGTCACCCGCGTACTGGAAAACCTCGCCCCTTGATTTGCGGATGGGACCGTCCACATCGTAGAAATAGTTATTCAGGAACGTATGGTACTCGATGGGACGGGACCGTTCAGCCAGCGTAGTCGATGATGTCAGGTCGAGGAACATAAAGAACCTCTCCTCCAGCACGGGTTTATAATATCTGCCCGACAGATACCTCATAAGCACATTCTGTCCAAGAAGGTAATTCATCTGGCTGATGTATATGACCAGGATACTAACCACGGACGTAAATATCAGTATGCGGATGAATTCAGTACGGAGAATGAAATCCTTTACCCTGCCGTCACGTATGACCTCAAAGAAACCGGTATTTTCCAATCTTGCTTCATTGAGCACCCAGACAAGCAGCACAGAAAACGAAACCACGGCAAGATAAAATACCATCCGGAATACAAGGATGGTTGCAAACCTGAGCTTCCTGTAGCGGGGACGAAAGATGTAATTTTCAAAAGTTGATATAATGATAAATACGAGAAAGCCCATTATCATCCCTTCAATAACGGAGCTGAGGCTGAAGCTGAAGAATATCAACGAAAATACAAAGCCAACCACGATACCAGCGATTGCCGAGTATAAGATGTTTATAAGCTTATCGTAATTATTTTCTTTTCCGTTTTCCAGTAGTAATTTATTTTTTGAATTGCGTAGCTTTATGATCCGTAAACAAATGCTTTACCTTATTACGCTGATATTTTCCGGTTGATGTTACCGGAATGGTATCCGAAAGTATCACCACCTTTGGAGCTTTATGGAAAGGGAGCTTTGCGGCGCAGCCTGAGATCACCATCTGCCTGTAAGATTCTGCTTCCGCATCGTCGACAGGTGTATTATTTAATATCACCAGCGCTCCTACTTCTTCCCCGTACCAGTCATTATCGAATCCCACCGCGATGCCTGCCTTCACAAAGTCCAGCCCGGATAAAACCTCGTCTATCTCGAGCGGTGAGATATTCACGCCTCCCCTGATGATAAGCTCCTTTAGCCTTCCTGTAATGAAAAAGTATGGTTTACCGTTATTATCATAATTGAAAAAACCATCGTCACCGCTGCGGAACCAGCCGAACTCGAATGTCTTTCTGTTCACTTCATCATTATCGAAATAATACTTCATTACATTATGACCGCGTATTACTATCTCACCCTTCTGCTCCTCTTCGAGGTGATTACCATTCTCATCGTGTATCGCCATATCGTTGCAGTTTATGGGAATACCGATCGCCGGGAATCCAAAGTCATTCTGCCATCGGGAATGCTCCTCATCCGGGAGGTCTATTGGAATGAAACACGAATAGCAGGTTGTCTCCGAGAGACCATACCCGTGAACGATCCGAAGACCAAACCTTTGCTCGAAATTCCGGGCTATCTCACACGTAAGAGGTCCCGCCCCGCATATTATATGCGAGAATTCATTTAAATCGTGTTTTGATGAATCTTCCTCCGAGTGCAGAAGAAACTGAAGCAGGGTTGGAACAACGCTCACGACTTTCACACCTTCATCCGCGAGCCACTTAAAAAACTTATCTGTCTGGAATTTCTGATTAAGGACAAGCCGCCCGCCATAAAACATAGTCGTCATTATTGTTACTACCGTCCCATTAACGTGGTGAATTGGCAGCACGCACATCATTGTGTCTCCGCTGTATAATTGATGCCATTCCGAAATCGCAAAAGCATCTGCCATCAGGTTATATTGGGTCAATACCACGCCTTTGGGGTTTCCTGTCGTCCCGGATGTATAGACTATCATCGCCTCACATTCCTTATTGGAATGGTTTTCATAAGAAGAATCGATCTCCCCGGGCAAGCCTGCAAAATCTGCTTCATCGAAGCTAACAACCTTAAAGCTTCCACCAATTTCCGCGAGCTTACTAACATACTCGTTCCTGGTAAATACAATCCGGGTGCCTGAATTATCCAGGATGTATTTTACCATATCCGGTTCTTCGTTTACATTTAAAGGCACTATCACTGCTCCGATCGACCAGCACGCGTAATACAGAATGACTGTATCAGAATGATTATGAGAAAAAGTGGCAATCCTGTCTTCGAGCTGTATTTCATTCTGCAGAAGGAAATTGGCAAGTTTATTTACTTTGTGCCGGAATTCTGTGTAGGTATATACCGTCCGGTTTCCCTTATCATCATAAAAAACCAGGTATTCATCTTCGGTGTGGACGGATGTCTGTTCATCGATAAGCTCAAGAATGTTCTGATACTTAACAAGGTAATCTGTCGCTGACTTATCGTCGAAATTATGCGCCAGCCTGATATTGTGTTTTGTTGATTCGTCCAATTTTAATTTAAATAATATTGGTAAGTATATTCAAATTGTGCTCATTAATGTTTATTTTTTGAGCAATACTTCACAAAAAGTATTCTAAATATACTAAATTTATTGACAATCTATAAATGAAAAAGCTCATAATATTCCTTTCTTTGGCGATTTCCGTAATGACAGCCTCTTGCGGTGATGATAATACTGAATCCGGTGACAATATCTTCCGCCTCAATCAGCCTCTTGGATTAGAAACAATGGAGCCGGTAATGTCGAACTCTAACCAGACAATATGGGCATTATCCATAATGATGGAGGGACTGGTGGAATATAATGAAGCGAACGAGATAACCCCGGCTATCGCAAAAAGCTGGGAAATTTCAGAAGATGGTATGGTTTATACTTTTACGCTAAGAGACGATGTGTACTTCCACGACGATGAGTGTTTCCCAGAGGGGAAAGGAAGAAAAGTTACAGCTTCTGATTTTAAATACTGCCTCGAGAGAGTGAATAACCCAAAGACTAAGACACGGGGCTCCTGGGTTTACCGTGACAAGATAAAAGGCGTGGAAGAGTTTATGGATTCGCAGTCAAAAGACGGATCGGTAAATGAAATAACCGGTGTAAAGGCAGTTAATGACAGCACACTTCAGATAGAGCTTACGCATCCCTTCGCTCCTTTTCTCAGCATCCTTACAATGACATACGGGTCTGTTTATCCTCGTGAGGCAGTGGAGCATTACGGGGATGGATTTGGCCAGCATCCGGTAGGCACCGGTCCTTTTAAGTTCGCTAGCTGGGACCTCGATAAGGAGCTTGTCTTTGAGAAAAATCCTAACTATTGGGGCAAAGACGCGCAGGGAAATCAACTTCCCTACCTCAACGGCATAGTGATGACATTTACGCCCTCATCCGAAACCGAATACCTGGATTTTGTGAATGGCAGGTATGACTTTCATCTCCCTTCATCTGAAACCATCGACCAGCTGATAGACGAAAATGGAGATCTGACAGACCCGTCCGGAAGGGATTTCGACCTGGTACGTCAGCCCTGGCTCCAGACGGTATTC
>JAEYVS010000223.1 GCA_023429265.1 Bacteroidota bacterium
AGGTAAACATTGTGGATGAATACACCGGACGCGTGCTATCAGGAAGAAGGTATTCTGAAGGGCTACACCAGGCAATAGAAGCCAAGGAAGGTGTTAAAGTCGAGAAGGATACCCAGACCCTCGCAACCATCACGCTGCAGAACTACTTCAGGCTTTACAATAAGCTTGCGGGAATGACTGGTACGGCAGAGACGGAAGCATCGGAGTTTATGGACATTTACAAACTGGATGTGGTTGTTATACCCACGAATGTTGTTGTTACCAGGGACGATCAGAATGACCAGATATTCAGAACCAAGCGAGAAAAATACAACGCTGTTATAGACGATATTGAAACCTTCAGGAAAGAGGGACGGCCTGTTCTCGTAGGAACAGCCAGTGTGGAAGTGTCCGAAACAATATCAAGGCTTCTCAAAAGAAAGAAAATACCGCACGAAGTACTGAACGCGAAGCAGCACCAGCGTGAAGCGCAGATAGTTGCCAATGCGGGACTGCCCGGGGCTGTGACCATCGCGACTAATATGGCAGGTCGAGGAACCGACATTAAGCTGGGACCCGGAGTAAAAGAAGCAGGCGGTCTGCACATAGTCGGAACGGAAAGACACGACTCTAGACGTATCGACAGGCAGCTCAGAGGACGCGCAGGAAGACAGGGGGATCCCGGTTCATCCAGGTTTTATCTTTCTTTGGAAGACGACCTTATGAGGTTATTTGGTAACGAAAGGATTGCAAGTGTTATGCAGAGGCTTGGTTTTGAAGAAGGTCAGGCAATCGAGCATACTATGATAACTAACTCCGTCGAAAGAGCGCAGAAGAAGGTTGAAGAAAATAACTTCGCCATAAGAAAGAGACTGCTCGAATATGATAACGTAATGAATCAGCAGAGAGAAGTAATCTATGAAATGAGGAAACAGGCTCTAATGGGTGAGCGCCTCAAAGATGGTATCTTTGAGATGGTTGAGAAATCCATAGAGAACATCATTGATAAATACCAGGAGTCGGCAGATGTAGATGGACTGAAGGACGAAGTGCAGAGAACATTCCTCATTAACCTGGACATTACACCTGAGGAATACCAGAAACTCGGTGAAACCGGACTAAAGGATCTCATTTTAAAAGAGACTACCGAATTTTACAAAAGGAAAGAAGATAGATACGGTGTCGATCTGATGTCACAGGTAGAGAGATTCGCAATGCTCAATGTGATAGATGAAAAATGGAAGGAGCACCTGCGTGAGATGGATGACCTTAAGGAAGGTATTAATTTCAGAGCATACGCTCAAAAGGATCCGCTGATAGAATATAAAATGGACGGTTTTAAGATGTTCAGCCAGATGCTCGAGTCGCTTTACACGGATGTGATCAACTTCATATTTAAATTTACCACTCAGACGAGTGACGGTGGACAGCTTCCTGACAGACCTAAAGAAGTGAATACTTCACGGCTGAGGACATCCCACGCCTCGACTACCGGTATGGGATTTACGGGTGCTCCACCGATCCCAAGTCAACCCAACGAAGCTACGGCGGGAAAAACCGAGCCCATCAAAGTTGAGAAAAAAATAGGCAGGAACGATCCCTGCTTCTGCGGCAGCGGGAAAAAGTTTAAGCATTGTCACGGCAAAGGACAGTAACGATGCACATTCCCCTATCCGAAAAGACAAACGAACTTATTTTTGAGATAAAGGATTTTTCCGGCAAAGAGTTTAAAAATTTTGGTGATCTCGGAGCGCTTATCGAGATCACTGCCGGAAGCGGTGATACCGAATTATTCGATGAGCTAATATTTAATGGTAAGTATGCAAATGGAATGAAGAAGGTGCTCGATAAGGATGTCAGCATTTCAGATGACGCAAAAGAAAAGATAATTACCCAGTTCCAGGGGGCAGTAGAATCCCTTATCCGTACGATACAAAAAGCAGTAAAAGACCAGGATGCAGAACTTCAGAGTTATTTTGAGGCAAAGTATCTCATACTTACCCAGGAAAGCATATCAAACCTCGTATCCTTATCGGAAGACCTCGCAGTATGTAAAGAATACTTTAACTCCCTGAAATAATCTTAATTACCTTATCGGCACATTTTCTTCCGCTTGTAATAGCTCCTTCAATGGTAGCAGGATAGCCTGTATCTGTCCAGTCCCCAGCCAAAAATAGATTTTCGTACTCCGTTTCCATCGGCAGCCTGTAATTCTCGCTGTCATTATCGGGTATGAATGTAGCGCGTTTCTCCTTGATAACCTTATAACCTGCTATCCCGAGCTTATCAAATCCGTCGATGGATTTGCAGAGATCATCATAAGCTATATTATATATTGCTTCAGCCTCTATATCAGTCAAAGTCTCGCCCTGCTCATCCTCTATGTAGTCAGATCCGCTAATTACCAGGGATAAATGTTTTGAATTTCGCTTAAAGATCCATTGCACCGTTCTACCGATAAGCCCTGTCATACCGAATGAATTATCAGCCAGCAGAGTCTCAGGAATGGCGGTTTCGGTGAATATGTGAATGGAAGTAATGGATGAAGGCTTTAGCCTGCCTCCAAAAGCAATATTGCTTTCCGGAGGGAATAGTTCATTAACCCTGAAAAAAGGCACAGCGGAGATAAAATAATCTGCTTCAATGATATTTCCTTTAGAGTCCGAAATATGAGTAACTGTATTATTACTTAAACTAATACCTGCTATCTTATTGCCAGTACTGTAGGTTACACCATTTTGGTCAAAGTACTTTTTCGCATTATCAATGAATAATTCATTCAGGTTTGTTGAGGGAATGGCAAGCCTGGAATTACCGGGCTTCAGAAATCCCTTCTTCATAATACCAATGAATGCGATATCTCCTACATTTTCTGCTTTGGTATTAAAAACAGCATATATGAATGGTTCCCAGAAGTATTTTATGAGATTATCCGTTTGATTGAATGACCTTAGCAATTCCAGCGCGTTTTTACCGGAAGGCTTTAAGGTTACCAATTTCAAGAGGGATCTAAGGCTTTTCCTGTCCTCTTTTGTAAAACCATCAAATCTTCTCAATCCTGCGATAAGATCGAGCGGAGCGGGAAGATTTGGACATTTCAGCTTTAAAACCCTGC
>JAEYVS010000026.1 GCA_023429265.1 Bacteroidota bacterium
CGCGTCTTATTTTGAGATTCACGGAAAGCCGCAACAGTATACTGATAAATATTTTTCGCAGTCAGGCGAACTCATAAACGTACGAATCAATGATAAGCCCGGCGCATCCGAACCTAAGATAGTCGCGAACCCATTAAAAAAAGATGTCTATGCTGTCGTATCAAACGATTTTTCATCGCTTGGATCCGCTGCCGTATTTATTACCGAGGATGGCGGGTCAAGCTGGCTCCGTTCCCAGATCCCATTATCCGTAATAGCCGGAGATATGTTTTATGCTGACCCCTGGGCAGCGTATGACAGTAAAGGAAGCCTTGCATACATTACAGTAGCTATGAGGAGCACTGAGTACAGCAGGAATATTGTTTTTAATATTTCAAATGACAACGGCAGGTCCTGGCTAAAGCACCCTGTCACGGTTAAAACATTTGAAAGCAAGGATGTAAAATTTGATAAGCCTAAAATTCTTTTCGGTGATAATGATGAGCTATACGTGCTCTGGATAGAAGCGGCTCCTGATAAACGTGATGTATCTTTCTGTGTAAGTAATGACCACGGGAAATCATTTACGGATAGCCGTGTAATTGCAAGCGGCGACATACACTTCGCGGATGTTATTCTCGAAAATGGTATACTGTATTTAGTTTATTCCGATGGTGAGACGATAAATGTGAAAACTTCGGCGGATAGTGGCACAACCTGGAGTGAACCTGCTATGGTTACTTCCTATGATCAGTATTCTACACTGAATAAGCAGCCTGCTATAAAAGTTGACGGTGACAGGGGAGTACGGGTAAACTCAGATCCTCAGGCAATAGTCTCAAACGGGAGGATGTTCATTACTTATGGAGCAAAGCCGGCTAATGGGGATCTTTCGGAAGTGTATTTTGTGTCGGGTGATCTGAATTCGCTGGTTTTTACCGTGTCTAAGGCGGTATCGAATGCCGGTTCGGATAAGTTTCTTCCTGCGCTCACAAAAGATGATAGCGGAAATATTTACATATTATACTATTCCTCCGAAAACGACCCGGATAATCTCCTGACAGAGATGTACCTGGCATCGACAGCTGATTTTGGAAATACATTTACTTATAAGAACCTTTCCACTGAGAAATTTAATCCTCACGAGATAGTAGTAGAGAAAAGCTATATGGGTGACTATATCTCGCTTGCAGTAAACAATGGTAAACTGGTTGGTGTATGGACTGACGGCAGAAATGAGTCAATGGATCTGATGGCAGGTATTGTTTCACTTAAATAAGTTAGTGCTTCTTCTCATTCAAAAAATCCCTCAACCCCTCAACTGCTCTGCCCCTGTGTGAAACCTTATTTTTTTCTTCCGGGCTTAGTTCACCGAAGGTCTTAATGAATCCCTTTGGAATGAATATCGGATCGTAGCCAAACCCCTTTTCACCGCGGGCTTCGGTAATGATCTTACCTTTACATACACCTTCGAAAAAATGATGTTCATCCTCATCGACAAACAGGCATATCACTGTCTTAAAATAGGCAGGTGAAGTGCTCATCGTGTGTGATTTTAACTGGTCTATCAGCTTATTGCAGTTGTCTTCGTATGTTGCTCCCTCGCCTGCATATCTGGCTGAGAAAACTCCGGGTTTTCCCCCAAGAGCCTCAACAAACAACCCTGTATCGTCAGAGATGACAGGGATCTTCGCTACATCATAAATTTCTTTTGCCTTTTTAAGAGCGTTCTCCTCCAGCGTCAATCTATCTTCAATTACCTCTACATCGATATCCTTATCTTTCAGAGTGAATATCTGCGTGGATGTGTCAGATAGAATGTTTTTAATTTCCTCAGCCTTGTGGGCGTTATTTGAAGCTATCAGTAGCTCCGCGTAGTTACTCATATGATAATTCCTCTTTATATTGAAGCTGGTATAGCTTACGGTAAAGACCGCCCTTTTCCAGCAGCTCCTGATGTGTTCCCATTTCTTTTATTTCTCCTTTGTGCATTACGATTATCTTATCGCATTTTTGTATTGTTGAAAGTCTGTGGGCGATTATAATTGAGGTTCTGCCCTCTATTAGTCTTTTTATTGCTTGTTGTATGAGTATTTCTGTATGTGTATCAACGCTCGATGTTGCTTCGTCCAGTATCAATATTTTGGGGTCATATGCCAGTGCCCTGGCAAATGATATGAGCTGCTTTTGACCCGTAGAAAATGATGAACCTCTTTCCAGTACCTCTGTCTCAAGCCTATCAGGCAGGCTGTCGATGAAGTTCTGCAATCCAACATTTTTGACGGCTTCATCGATAGTCTGATCCGAAATTGATGTTTTACCGAGATTGATATTGGATTTGATATTGCCTCTGAATAAAAATACATCCTGTAAGACGATGGCAATATTCTCTCTGAGGTCATTCTGTCTCAACTTTCTCAGGTCAACTCCATCCAGAAGTATTTCACCCTCATTCACATCGTAAAACCTGCACAGCAGGTTTATTATGGTACTCTTTCCCGCGCCGGTAGCCCCCACAAAAGCTACCTTCTCGCCTGCATTTATTTTAAAGCTCACGTTCTTTAAAACGTACTCATCCTCGTTATACCCAAATGTGACATTCTTAAATTCTATGCTTCCTTTTACCATATCGAGTTTAACAGGATCTACAGGGTCTTTCACAGGAGATTCATAGTCGAGCACTTCGAATATCCTCTCGCTGGATGCCATTGCCTGCTGGAGGATATTATACTTTTCCGACAGATCCCTAATCGGGCGAAAGAACATTTCAGTGTACTGCAGAAATGCTATGACCACACCGACTGACACTGCTCCCTGAACTACCTGACCGCCTCCGTACCAGATTATCAGACCCATCGCTATTGCTCCGATCAATTCCACTATTGGGAAGAAGACCGCGTAATAAAATACGCTCCTTATGTTCTGGTCTGTATGTTCTCTATTGATATCTTCAAAATCCGCTACTGTCTGCTTTTCCTTATTAAAATACTGTACAATGGATACACCGGAGATGTGCTCCTGGATGAATGAATTCAGCCTGGCTACCAGGATCCGGATCTTCCTAAAGGAATCTCTCACTTTTCTTCTGAATACTGATGTAGCATATATCAATACCGGTAGTACTGCCAGTGTAACCAGGGTCAATTCGACATCTAGAGCGAACATAAATGCCACTATTCCTATAATAAGGAATATATCTCCAAACGCTGTTACGATACCTGAAGAAAACACTTCAAATAGCACTTCCACATCGCTGGTAACCCGTGTTACAAGTCTCCCAATCGGATTATTGTCAAAATACTTCAGGTTAAGTTTTGTAATGTGATCGAATATTTTTCTTCTGAGATCAAACGTTATATTCTGTCCTATCCAGCTGGTGAGATATGTCATCCCGTACTGGATGAGCCCCTGCAATATGAGTGTGCCGACGAAGAGTAATACGATGAACTGCAATCCGGGTATATCACCTTTAGTAATGTAGTCATCTACCGCCATCTGCGTAAAAGCCGGGCGTATCGCGGCGAGTCCTGAAATGGATATTGTCAGTATCACCGCCAGGAAAACAAACTTTTTATAAGGCTTTACAAATACCAGCAGCCTCTTCAGTAATGTCGAATCTATCGGTTTTCCAAATGCTTCTTCTTCGTGTATCGTAGTTGCCATTATAAGTCTTTTATCTCTTCTTCAAGTAATTGTTTTGAATAAATCTCGTAATACATTCCTTTAAGCGATATGAGCTCATTATGAGTCCCTTGTTCTTTTATTTCACCGTCACTCAATAGTATTATGTTGTTTGCATTCTGTATGGATGATATCCTGTGTGAAATGATTATGCTTGTCCTGTCCTTCATTATTGTCTTTAGCTCATGAAGTATTTGCTCCTCCGTGTGTGTATCCACGGCGGAAAGCGAATCATCCAGTATTAATACCTTTGGTTTTTTATAAATGGCTCTCGCAAGGGATGTCCTTTGCTTCTGTCCTCCCGATAATGTGATCCCTCTTTCGCCCACTCTTGTATCGAACTTATTCGGAAAGTCCATCACATCCTTATACAGATCGGCGGATTTAGCTGAGCTCTCTACCAGCATCTCGTCTAATTCCTCGGCTGAGTATGCTATGTTCTTATTTATCTTTGTTGAAAACAAAAAAGACTCCTGGGGTACTATTCCCACTGCCTCACGCAATGTCGTTAATGGAATTTCGCGAATGTCCTTTCCGTCCATATAAATTGTACCCTGTGTTACATCGAAAATTCTCGGCAGCAGATTAATGAATGTGCTCTTGCCTGAGCCTGTATGTCCGATAATTCCCAGCGTACTCCCTTTTGGTATAACCAGGTTTATATTCTTTAAAGCATAACTTTCTGTATTCGGATACCTGAACCATACGTCTTTAAACATTATTTCACCTTCAATTTTATCAAGTGTAACACTTCTATCTGTCACTTCATTATCAGCTATGTCCGGTTTCAGGTCTGTAATTGCCAGAATTCTTTTCATCGAAGGAGCGGCTCTCTGAATAATATTTATTATCCAGCCGATGGCTATCATCGGCCAGGTCAGCTGTCCGAGATATATTATGAATTCGGAAATATTTCCCAGCGTCATCTCTCCGCTTATGACTTTTAATCCTCCAAAGTAGATCACCAGTATTATCGATACCCAGGTAAGGAGAAACATCATCGGGAACGTAAATGCCTGCACCTTTGCCAGAGACAGATTCTTTTTGTAATAATCCCTGGACTGTGCGTTAAATTCATCCATCTCATATTTTTCTCTCACGAAGGATTTTACAACCCTGATCCCGGAAAATACCTCCTGCGCCATCGAAGTCAGATCGGAATACTTTTCCTGCACCTTTTGAGAACGTGAATAGGCAAACTTCCCCATAAAATACACCAGCACTGATATTAATGGCAGGGGAGCCAGCGAGATCAATGTTACTTCTACATTTATAGAAAGTAAAATATACAGGAATATCACAGTTCGTGTCACTGTCTGGAGTGAATACATTATTCCTGGTCCCAGGAAATTCCTGATATTATTAATATCATTCGTTGCGTGAGCCATCAGGTCGCCTGTAGTGCGGGAATTATAGAATTTCTTCGATAATATCTGCAAATGGGCAAAAAAATCGTGCCTGAGGTCATTTTCTACTTCTCGTGAAACTACTATAATAGACTGCCTCGTGAGAAATAGAAAAAATCCACCGATCGCGGTAAGTCCTATTATA
>JAEYVS010000047.1 GCA_023429265.1 Bacteroidota bacterium
AGGTTTGGAAATGCTCCTTCTCTTTACGGAACTGAAGACATCAGGAACGGCGTAGCTCAGTTTTTCACAATGATAAAGGGTTCTCGTCACGAGCTGGTCAATATCTGGGAAGGTGAAAACTCCATCGTATGGCAGGGAAAAGTATACTACACTAGACTGGATGATAAGGAAATTACCGTAGATTTCGTGAATATTTTTAACATGGAAGGTGATAAGGTTAAAGATTACCTTATCTATATCGATAATACCCCGCTATTTGCAGAATAGAATTTAAACTAAAAAAGGCGAGCAATGCTCGCCTTTTTTAGTATTCAAATTACTGCAGATTTTATGCATTTACAAATCTATCCTTATATGCTTCAGCTTCTTCTTTCATTTCAATGGGTAGTCTTTCACCAAGCGTAGCGAAGTAGTTCTCCAGCTCACCTGCCTCCTGTAACCCCTGCTCCTTCTTGAGAGTAAATAATTGTTTCATCGTTTCTTCTGAAATATCAAGCCCGCTTGTATCGATTGCGCCTTCATCAGGCAGTCTGCCGATAGGTGTTTCTGTAAAGTCATCCTTACCATTTAATCTGTCACATATCCACTTGATGACCCTGATATTGTCACCAAAGCCTGGCCACATAAACTTTCCGTTATCATCTTTCCTGAACCAATTGACATAAAATATCTTTGGAAGCTTATCCTTATCAGGAGCATTCTTTCCCATCTCCAGCCAGTGATTAAAATAATCACCCATATTATACCCGCAGAATGGGAGCATAGCAAACGGGTCGTGTCTCAGCTTACCAACTGTTCCTGCTGCTGCCGCGGTCATTTCAGATGAGACAGACGCACCGAGAAACACACCGTGCTGCCAGTTGAATGCCTCAGTAACCAATGGAATGAATGATGCTCTTCTTCCGCCGAAAATAATTGCGGAGATTGGTACACCCTTTGGATCTTCCCACGCCGGATCTATCACCGGGCATTGTCCTGCAGGGGTCGTAAATCGTGAATTCGGGTGTGATGATGGACTTTCAGAAGACGGTGTCCAGTCATTTCCGTGCCAGTCTATAAGATGCGCAGGAGCTTCATCAGTCATTCCTTCCCACCATACATCACCGTCATCCGTCAGAGCCACATTTGTAAAAATAGAATTTTCCTTCATAGTATCCATTGCATTTGCATTGGTCTTATATGATGTTCCCGGAGCAACACCAAAGAATCCGGCTTCAGGATTGATCGCGTACAATCTGCCGTCTTCACCAAATTTCATCCACGCTATGTCATCCCCTACCGTTTCCACTTTCCAGCCGGGAAGTGTAGGACTAAGCATCGCAAGATTTGTCTTTCCGCACGCGCTCGGAAAAGCCGCAGCAATATATTTCTTCTCGCCTTCCGGAGATGTAATACCCACTATGAGCATATGCTCCGCAAGCCACCCTTGTTCTTTTGCCATGTAGGACGCAATCCTCAATGCAAAACACTTTTTACCTAATAACGCATTGCCGCCATATCCGCTGCCGTATGAGACTATACTCTTGTCTTCCGGGAAATGCACTATATACTTCGTGGCATTGCAGGGCCAGGTTACATCTGCTTGCCCTTCTTCCAATGGGTAACCCACAGAGTGAAGACATTTTACAAAATCTCCGTCGCCGAGTACAGCCAGAACCTTTTTTCCTATCCTGGTCATTATTCTCATATTCAGAACTACGTATGGAGAATCAGAAAGCTCCACGCCGATATGGGATATATCCGACCCTAATGGTCCCATGCTGTATGGAATTACGTACATTGTTCTGCCCTTCATTGCTCCATCCATTAGCCCTGTAAGGGTCTTTCTCATCTCTGTTGGATCACTCCAGTTATTAGTTGGACCTGCATCTATTTGCTTTTGTGTACAGATATATGTTCTGTCTTCAACTCTTGCCACATCACTGGGATCTGACCTTACCAGATAGCTGTTCGGTCTTTTCTCGTCATTTAATTTAGTAAATGATCCGTTTTCAATGCAAAGCTTTATAAGTTCTTCCGCTTCCTCATCGGATCCGTTACACCAATGAATTTTATCAGGCTTGCAAAGCTGAGCAGCTTCCTCCACCCATGCTTTGAGCTTTTGATTCTCAGTCATTTTTACTCCATTTATTAGGTTAATGTATTATTTCTATATTAATTTTTCTACGTCTTTAGGTTCACTTATTTCAGTAAACATTTTCGATGTCAGATTATAACTCATCATAATGCCAATTGGTCTGGTCTGCTCAAAATTCATCAATACTATCTTTATCATGCTCATAATCGGATAAGCAAGTATCATTCCCACAATACCCCATACATATCCCCAGAATAACAGCGAAACAAGTAATAATATCGGGCTGAGATCGAGCTGGTCACCCAATACTTTGGGCTCCACCATATTCCCTTTGACATTCTGCACAACCACCAGCAATCCTACAATAAAGAACGGATATAAAAACTCGCTGAATTGAAATATCATCGCGAATCCTATAAACACCGTTACAACAATTGAACCTATGTATGGAATGTAATCAGTAATAAAGAACAGGAATGCCCACATAAAAGCAAACTCCACGCCTGCTACTACCAGAATAATCCAGACTACAATTGCCTGCGCTAATGACAGAAGCGTCTTACCTACAATGTATTTTCTTACATCGTGAAAGATGTCTGTGAATGTCTTGTAAAGAGCAACAGCTTTTTCCTGGTTGAAAGCTTTCACTATTCTTCTGCGGATGCTTCCAAATTCAGATAAAAGGAAAATTACATAAATTAAAATGAGAATGAAATTACTGAATATGTTCAGTACTCCTGAAAATATTCCGGTCACAGTTCCTGTCACGCTGCTTTCGTGCAGGAGGTTTTGGAGTTGTAATGACTCCTTAAAGCTCTCCGTCTGTTCGGGGGAAATATTAAGCATCATCACCACGCTATTGTAAAGCTCCACAAACTTTGTCTCATAATACTGGGAGTTTTCGGTGAATGAATTTATTCCCGCGTAAACAAATACACTGGTTATATTGGATATTACGATAATTATTAATATGATGATGATGATTGCAATAAATCCGGGTATTTTCTTTGATCTCATCAATCTGTAGAATGGCTGGAATAGTAAAGCTATGAAGACTGCTATTACCAGCGGTACTAGTATGCTCTGCAGCTCCTTCAATACAAATACAGCAAATCCGACCACAAATGCAGACGCGATAAAGGTTAGTATTTTTAAATACTTGGTATTTTCAGGAGATTTAGTAGTCATCCGGCAATTATCTTATACTTGATTGGGTCTTCAATACCTGCTTGCTTAAACCCTCTGAGCCTGAGAGCGCAGCTGTCGCATTCACCGCACGCGATATCATTACTCTTATAACAAGACCACGAAAGATGAAGCGGCGCATTCATTTCTTTGGATCTTAAAACTATGTCTTTTTTGGAAAAATTTATTATCGGAGTTTCTACCCTGATTCTGCTGTCCGGTTTTGTACCTTTTTCTATCATTGTATTAAATGCATAAAAAAATTCCTTCCGGCAGTCCGGGTATCCGCTTGAATCATCCTCCACCGCTCCAATATATATTTTATGAGCTCCTATCACCTCAGCCCAGCTCACTGCTATCGATAATATGTTTGCATTTCTAAAAGGAACATAGCTCGTAGGTATCTCATCTGAATCAAGCTCTGCTTCAGAAACATCCATTCTATCGTCAGTCAATGATGACCCGCCAATATCCTTCAAATGTGAAATATCTACTATCAGTCTTTTTTGAACTCCATAGTAGTCAGCTATGTCATTGAATGCTCTTAATTCCCGCTCCTGGGTTCTTTGGCCGTAATTTACGTGTAGAAAGGCAGTCTCAGATTCTTTTCCAGCATATGCTGCAGTCAGAGCGCTATCCATCCCTCCGCTCACTAAAACTATCGCTATATCTGTTTCTTGTATCACCTATATTGCAAAAGCTTAAAATTACGTAATATTAGCCATAATTTACAGTCTGTTTTTTCTTCTTAAATATCAATAAATACATTAGTTTCCTGTAATTCTTCATACCCTGATGAATTTTTTATTTGGCGGGGCATTTTTATGAACTTTTTGAATCCTCAAAAGGTTGTATATTTTATCATAAACCAAAAAAATCAATAAGGGAATACACAAAATGAACAAGATCTATTCTTTACTTTTAGCTTTTTTTGTAGTGTTTGCATTTGCCGGTTCAGCTGTTTCTTCTGACGGAGTTGGAGCAGGTGACCAGGTAGCTGATTTTTCAATCACCAATTTCGATGGCAATACCTATACTTTGAGTACTTCAGGGGGTAATGCTACGGTTGTTATGTTCTGGTCAACAGAATGTCCTTTTGTTCAGCCGTATACTGACAGAATTAACGCTCTTGCTAAAGAGTTTGGTTCAAGAGGTATTGTATTCTGGGGAATTAATGCCAATAATACTGAAAGCGTAGAGGATGTAAAAAATCACGCTGAGGAAAAAGGATATATTTTCCCAATGTTAAGAGACGTAAACAATGTTGTCGCTGACCAGTTCGGTGCGCAAAGAACACCGGAAGTATATGTTATCGATAATAATACAATGACTGTTGTATACCACGGCAGAATTGATGATGACAAGGAAGCTTCAAAAGTAACTTCAGAAGATCTGAAAAATGCTTTGAATCAATTCCTTAATGGTGATGCTATCACTGTTTCTGAGACCAAAGCTTTCGGATGCACGATTAAAAGAAACTAAAATCAAACAAGTTTGCCCGGTAAATATCATTTGCCGGGCTTTATTATATCCATATGAAAACATTCCTCATTCTCATTACATTTCTGATTATAAGTTCACAAAATCTATATTCACAGCAATTACTCCCTGCAAATGCGACTACTCTTGACAGCATTCGTGACGCAAATAAGGGCAAAGTACTCCTCATTAATCTATGGGCTTTCTGGTGCGCTCCCTGTAAGGAAGAGTTTCCGGAACTGATTCAATTGAGGAAAGATTATAACGACATAGATTTTGAGCTGATATTTTTAACGCTGGATTTCGGTGATGCCCTTGAAAACGAAACTATCCCATATCTTAAATCACAGGGAGTGGATTTTACATCCTACTATAATAACTTCGAAAAAGACGAACAGCTTATAAACTATATGGATATAAACTGGGATGGCGGCATACCGGGTACCTTTATTTACACTAAAGAAGGTAAGCTGGCTTATTCAATGATAGGAAAACGGACTTATGAAGACTTTGATAAGGCGGTCAAAAAACTGCTGAATTGAACTATTTTCGGGTTTTATGAAAAAGGGAGCAAATCACCTGATTTGCTCCCTTTTATGTTGTAATTATGCAATAGCCTCTCTATACCGGGTTCGTATTGACCTGACATAAAAGAGAACTACCAATAAAACGAAGAATGATAAAATAATGAGACCAATTAACCATACATTTGCTGTTGAATTTCCGCCGCCGGGAGAGTCGACTACTTTTACAATGCCTCTCATATATGGGTGTGGAGTACACATATATTTGTACTCACCTTGTTCGTCAAGGATTGCCTCATATGATTCTGTATGAGCAAGCATCTCAGAGCCGAATGGTTCGGGTGATTCGTATGATATTACGTTATGAATCCCTGAAAATTCCCCTTCCATATATGAAAATACATCTTCATTTACCCATCTTACTTTTGTTCCGGGGGTAACCTGGATAACTTTGGGATAAAATGAGTTGCCAATGATCTTTACAGTTACCTCTTTTACACTCTCGTCATATACTACGGGGATATCGACATCAGGACTTCCCGGCTCGAATGGTGAGATGGTCCTGGTGGATTTTTCTTTTATCTCTGCCATTTCTTCAGGAGTATACGTAGGTCCGTCACCATTTACTACAGCAGGTGTACTTGCGCTGTCATCACATACTATTAAACCTATCGCTCCCCTGTCAGTTGAACCAACTGCGTGGGTTAGCATTGTATATGCGCCTTCATCAGGTGGCATTCTGAATTCTATTACCCAGGAATCAGCCGGTCCTGCCGTTACCGTCTGTCCGCCCGGGAGTATCGCGTCAGGATTACCCTGCCAGTACACATAGTCCCATATTATACCGACGATATGGAAGGTTGATAGGAGATTAGGTCCTGTATTTAAAAAGTATATTCTTACGTAGTCACCTGGTTTTGCCTTTATGGGCTCTTCCACATAACGAAATATCTTCCCATTGAAAGTAACATACATCGGGTCGCCGGACACTGCATCTTTACCGCTTGCATAAAATTCGTGCTGGTTAAGATATATTTCCAGGTCAGGAGGTTTGTTTAGCATCTCTTCGAGTCGGTATTTCTTCTTTGGCTTTACTACCATCATTCCGTATTGACCAAATATTATATGCATTGGAATCGCGTGGCCGCCGGGCGCGCAGTGATACATATATACTCCGGGAGTATTCACCTGGAATACCATTGTCCTGCTCTCATCCGGAGGAATTTTTCCTAAATATTTTGAAGTCTGGGTATATGCGGCGTGAATGGACGCTCCGTGAGGCACATTCCCCTTATTGTTTATTGTAAACTCTACTATGTCACCTTCTTCCACTATTATTGTGGGACCGGGTATGGTTCCGTTCGTTACAAACCCCTTATACATAACCCCATTCCCGAGGTATACTTCTCCTTCAAAGAGATCTATGCTCACCTTCTTTGTTGGGGGTGTATCCTGTGGAACATAACTGGTAGGTGGAAGCGGAAGACCTTTATCCCTGTTCATTATGCTTATAAACTCGCCGTCCTGCTTGGATACCTGGACATTGGTATTTCCTTTAGGCATTGTGACTACAGAGTTATTTACGTTTTCTGAATATTTAGAGCCAGCAGATTCAAAGTTATTTATCGTACCAAGCAGCTCTTTGGCTACAAGCGTATTTTCCCTGCTTGTCGTCAATTCATCATAGAATCCGGTATTACACCTCGGACATGCGTATAGATCAATAGTAGTAATTAAAGGAAATATGATGAGCAATGTGATCCTTAACAACATTTTTACGTTTTTCATTATTAAAATCCTCGTGAATTTAAATTATATCATTAAAAAGAATAGTATTATGTACATTAACACCATTGTTATAGTCAGATAATATATCAGATCTAAACCTCTTAGGTCTATTATCGCTGCTCCTCCGGTGCTGGAAATATTATGTTGCCTCATATTCTTGACCGGCAAAACAATAGCGGTACTTGTTTTAGGCTCTTCTTTACCATAAAAGAACAAGCCCATAAATATTACGAATATTAGCAGCAGTAATCCATAACCTGCGTAGGCTGAGTATAAACTTGGTTCACTTTTAAGAGTATTCGTCTGAGAATTAAGTAATCCGGGTAATAAGCTTATACCTGCTATTGTTACTATTTTAAAGATTATTTTTTTCATGTTCCTATATCCTTTTGTTATAAAGTACATTCATTTTTACTTTCTTCCAGTAGTTCATCTTCTAATTCAATAGCTTTGGGGAATAATATGTTATTCTCCAGATGAACGTGAATATGAAGATCCTTTTCAAAATCTTTTAACTCTTCATATAAGACTTTGAACGTCCCGCAAGCATTCTTTGGAGGTGTAAAATTATTTGTCAATTTTTTGATGTCTTCCATATCTCCTCCTGCTTCTGAATGTTCTTCTTCCATTACTTCGATTGGGTTCTTAATGCTTCCAAATGGAGGTATGCTTAGCGGAAGCGAATTCTTAGCCGCGGCAGACATTTTTTTAATATATGGGAAAAGCATCTTTTCTTCCTTCATCATATGCAATTGAAGATCTTCCTTCATTGTATTGTAGATCTTTCTCAGCTGCAATAATTCAGGAAATCGGTCGCTATGTGCTGCGATTACCCTGTCTAAGTGATGATCAATGGAAATTGTTGTATTCCTGATATAATAATGATGATTGTTGATTATGTAATCGACCAGAAAATCAGGCTCCCATTGATTAAAATGTGTGGAAGCAGAATTTAAATCATCAAGCTTTTCCAGCTTTACAATCAAATCGTTGACATCTAAGCCTTTTGCAGTACAAGCCTCTTCCAGGGTTCTTTTTCCACCACAGCAAAAGTCTAATCCTGATTCTTCAAAAATTCTTGCAACTGTAAAATTTTGAGCTGTTAATTCACCTAGTGTATTTTGTTTGTTGGCTTTCATTAGTGTAATTCTCCTTTTTTATAATAAAATTACACTATTGGTAGTTGAATGTCTTTGACTTAGGTCAAATAACTCCTAACTAACTGATATATTAATATTTTTGTGGTAAGATTTCATTAAAAAAAAGGAGCGGATACACTCCGCTCCTTTAAATATTTACTAGTACTTTGACTTAATTGATCTAATATAGAAAAGTACTATTATTAAGATTATAAAAGATACTATGCTCAAAATAATCAAAAATAAATTCAAAGTTGAAGAAGAACCATCACTTTCCATAACCTTTACAACACCTAACATATATGGATGTGGAGTACACATATATTTGTAATCACCTTCTTCTTCCAGCACAACCTCAAATGTCTCTGTATGTGCCAGAAGTTCAGAACTAAATGGTTCTGGGGATTCATATGTAATTACATTATGAATACCCGCAAATTCTCCTTCCATATACGAGAATACATCTTCGTTAACCCATTTTACTTTTGTTCCCGGAGCTACCTGTACTACTTTAGGATAATATGAATTACCTATAATTTTTATCGTAACTTCCTTAATACTATTATCATATATCACTGGAGCATCAACATCAGGGCTCCCCGGTTCAAAAGGAGATATTATCCTTGTTGATTTTTCCTTGATTTCCTTCATTTCTTCAGGAGTATATACTGGACCATCTCCCATCACTACTGCCGGTGTACTTGCGCTGTCATCACATACTAATAACCCTATTGCTCCTCTGTCTGTTGAGCCAACAGCATGAGTCAGCATTGTAAATGCTCCTTCATCAGGCGGCATTCGAAACTCTATAACCCATGAATCTGAAGGTCCTGCAGTTACAGTCTGACCTCCAGGGAAAACAACATCAGGATTTCCCTGCCAATATACATAATCCCAGATTATACCTACAATATGAAATGTGGATAACAGATTGGGACCGGTATTTAAAAAATATATTCTCACATAATCACCCGGCTTAGCCTTTATGGGTTCTTCCACATATCTGAATATCTTACCATTAAATGTTACATACATTGGATTGCTTTCTACTGCGTCTTTTCCACTTGCGTAAAATTCATGCTGATTTAAATATATTTCTACGTCAGGTGGTTTGTTCAGGATTTGCTCCAATTTGTACTGTTTCTTGGGTTTTACCACCATCATTCCATATTGACCAAATATTACGTGCATTGGTATTGCATGACCTCCCGGAGCACAATGGTACATATATACTCCTGGAGTATTTACCTGGAATACCATTGTTCGGCTTTCATCAGGAGGAATCTTTCCTAAATACTTTGATGTTTGAGTATAAGCAGCGTGTATTGATGCCCCGTGTGGGACATTTCCTTTATTATTTACTGTAAATTCTACTATATCTCCTTCTTCAACAATTATTGTAGGACCGGGAATTGTACCGTTTGTCACAAAACCTTTATAGAGCACTCCATTCCCAAGATAAGTTTCACCTTCATAAAGATCGATACTGACCTTTTTAGTTGGAGCAGTATTTTGAGGGACATAGCTTGTAGGTGGTAATGGAAGGTTTTTGTCTCTATCCATTATACTAATAAATTCATTATCTACCTTGGGTACTTGCGTTAGAATGCTCCCCTCGGGCAATGTTACTACTGAACTTTTATTTCCTGATGAATACATTGAGCCGGAAGATTTTAGGTTATTGATCGAACCTAATAATTCTTTTGCTATTAGAGTATTCTCTCGGGTTGTGGTGAGTTCATTATAAAATTCCGAATTGCATCTGGGACAAGATTTTGCTTCATAAGTGAATACTTGAAGAATGAATAGTACTACAACTAAAATAAACAGGTTTCGTAGATTTTTCATTTAAATTCATTTATTTAAAGCAATAGAATAAATAGTATAATGTTTAGTATAAGTGCCAGCAATACTAAGAGATAAGCCATATTTAATATTCCAGCTGATGGAGCATGCTGAATATTTTCCTTGGGGTTAATCGAGTATGGAGCAAAAACAGTTCTAACTTCTTTAAGAACCGGCTTACTTACAACAATATCTTTTCTGTCACCAAATTTAAGCAAACCGAAAAAAATTACAAACACAAGTAACAACAACCCATATCCCGCAAAGTGATGGTAGTTTGATTCTGTTTCAATGGGGGTATTTTGAGCGTTAGAAAAATTTGAGACTGTAAAAAAAATTAATATAGATAATACTCTTATCATTGCCATATTAAAGTTGAATCTCATTGTAATATATGAAAATATTACTTCTTTTTCTTTATATAAATTCGGAAGTTGTACGAATACTTTAGATTATGCTGATACTTTTTTTAATTTATTTATATCCTTTATTATAATCTTTCTGCCTTCTACTCCGATCAATCCTGAATTCTGTAACTTCTTTAATGTTCTTGATAGTGTTTCCAAAATAGTACCCAGGTATGAAGCCAGATCGTTCTTGCTTATTGATAGTTCAATTTGATGATCATCTCTATTCTGTGAATGGTATTCTGCAATAATGTATGCAGCAACCCTTCTGGTTACGTCTTTTAAAGTAATATCTTCAATATGCCTGTTAAGATGGCGCATTCTTTTTGCGAATCCTGATAGCAGTTTGAGGCATATTCCAATATTATTTTTTAATAAGTTTACAAATTCTACAGCTGGAACTCTCACCACCTGAGTTGGGCTTTCTAATGCCATAGAATTAGCAGGATAATTCACATTATCACCCAATACATTTTCAAAATTCTCAAACAATGGTACCTCCGCAAAACTATGCCCCGGGTCTATTATATGCAGTATGTGCTCCCTCCCGTCATTAGATATCTTAAATACTTTAACAGAACCATGAATGACTATGTAAAATCCGTTGTAAGGTTCAGTATCAAAGAATATCATTTCACCTTTATCATAATCCTTCACTTTGACAATTGAAGTTATAAGGTCCAGATCTTCATCCTGCAAAGAGGAAAACATGTATAACTTTTTCAATTTCTCACGAAGCATTTCTAAACAACCTCCATTATTTCTTCCAATTTCTTCTTTTCAATGACCGGCACCTCGCAGCCTTCAGCAGGATACCCAACCGGTATCAATAAGAATGGTTTTTCGTTCTTTGGTCTATCTAAAATTTCCCGCAGAAAATTCATTGGTGACGGCGTATGAGTAAGTGCATATAACCCCATATTGTGTAACGCTGTTAATAGCATCCCTGTCGCAATACCGACAGAATCATTCACGTAATAGTTTTTCTTTATCTTTTCATCCTCCAGGTCATAATCTATTTTAAAAACAACAATAAGGTATGGAGCTATTTCGAGGAAATCTTTATGCCAGTCAGTACCGAATTGCTCCAGGTCTTTCAGCCAGCTTTCAGGCATTCTGCCCTCATAATTGTCTTTTTCTTCCTTTTCCGCCGCAACTCGTATCTCCTTCTTTACCTCAGGTGATTTTACCACCACAAACCTCCAGGGCTGTTTGTTCGCTCCCGATGGAGCCGTCCCTGCAGTCTTAATCGCTAATTCAATAAGCCTCTGATTAACATTTTCCGTAGAAAAAGCCCTTACCGTCCTGCGCTTGGTCATAAGCTCATAAAATGACTCTGCGCGGGATAACATTTCATCCTCAGGATACTTCACGAACGAGTACTTCTCAAATTTATACTCCATAATAAAATATTTTATTCTTCTTAACAAAACTTAACTATTTCATCCATTATATTTCATTCAGAAAGCAACTCTTGTCATTCCTGCGAAAGCAGGAATCTAGAACATTTAAGCATCCCCTCCAACGGAGGGGACTAAGGGGTGGGTTGACTAGTCTGTAAAAACTCTTAACCTAAAATATCTACATTCAATATTTTAGGTAATTAACCGAAAATCCTTTTAATAAATACAACACTTCACACCTGGCAGCTCGTCAATACTAAAATTAATCAACAATGTTTTTCATACACTTATTCACCCTTTTGTATAGATGCGCTATCTATCCTTTTTTTGTTTGACTTATATATGTGTGAGCAGTTATATTTGTTACAGAATTATCTTGATACAAAGCGGGATATTTGTAACAGTATTATATTTTAAAACAAAACTACCATTATCATCAAAATTCGAAAAAAACTATTCAATAATCACGAAGTGATTCAAAAAAACGCCATATGGAAATCGGTGTATAAAAATTACACGATTTGAGC
>JAEYVS010000050.1 GCA_023429265.1 Bacteroidota bacterium
GCCGTATCCTGCTTGTATTTTTTCCTAATGCCATAATTTTTAATTGTTAATTGAATATTCTTAATTCTAAATTCTTAATTCATTTGCTACTTCTTCTCTTCCGCCTTTGACTGATGCACTTCGCTTCCGGTTACAAATATCGCATCCCTCAGTCCGAATGCCGTCATTACAATTGCTGTCACTTCTATCGTGCGGAAGATCTTTTCCCAGTCTCCACCCGTCAGCTCAACACCCATTGCCGGAAGCCAAAGCTGCGCTATTACCACCACTGCGAATAAGATTGCTCCGAGTTTTGATTTTGAATTAAATATTGTTGGATTCATTTTTTTTATTTTAAGTTTATCCCATCACCTGTTCCCGTCATTTCAGCCGGGATTTCGCTGTCCTTATCATTTTTTACAGTATAGAGAGAGTATACACTCTCATCATCTTCTGAGCAGAATTCTCCCTGCTTTATCACATATTCCAGGTAGATTATGTCTCCAATTTCAAAATTCTCCTCTCCGGAAAACTTCGACAGATCGATCGTAATACAGGCAGTCTCTATATACATTCCCTGTGTGTATTCAGTGATAGTTCCCTGGTACACCAGCGGAAACTGGCTGCAGTCCACACAAGCCTTGTAGGGCGGTAGAGATGAGCAGGATGAAATAATACCTGCAAAAATAAGCGATAGTATTATTGAGGTAGTTTGTTTTGTTTTTGTTTTCATAAATTGAGTAATTTTTTAGGTGTTATCCCTTTCTCATCCTCTAAACCCCCCTGCCTCCGGTTACCCGGAGTCTTCCCCCCTTTGTACATTTATCCCTATGGGAAAGGGGGGATAAGAGGGGGGTTTAGTAAGAGAATAAGGTCATTCATTAATTAATTTTTCCAGTGTCTTATTGTTTATTAAAAATAAAGTAAAGTTTATCCCGAGCTTCTTATGCACCGGCTTTGCTCTTTCCAGCAGAGGTTTGAATTCCGCCTTGTACTGCCGGTTGTTCTCATATGCTATTATCACGCATCCGAGCGAGCTGTTCCAGAACCTATTCGCGTCGTGAACATTAATCCCAAAGAAACCCGCGTCATACTTTACAAATTTTCCTTTATTATCAGAACGGGCAACCCGGACAGGATTTGCATCCTGCCCAAGAGCCGTTCGTCCGCGCACCCAGTTGTGAGGTCTTACCTGATATGATTCATACGCCCCCTCACAAAGGTGCGCTCTTCCTCGTTTCATCCCGGCATAGTCACGAAGCGTGATCGGCGCGCAAGGATCAGTCGTGCAGGGAAATTCATATAATCGAAATTTATCATTCGTCCGGTTCTCAAACACCATCAGTTTATCATTATTCCTGACCCTGTTATTAAAGTCCAGCTCATCATTATTTCTTATTGCGATGACATTTATCGTCCCTTCCGCTTCATTCCATTTCGGATTTCCATAGACGGGGAGCTTCTTGTCCTTGCAGTGTTTGAGAAAACGCGCAGTTATGTCCTGCCATATTTTATATTTGCTTGGCATATCGATGGTAGTTTGATTTTAAAAAGTTTATTTAGTTTTCTTCCAGTCTCTGGATTCTTACTTCGTGATCGTGGTAGAGCTCGTTCAGTTTTGATATTTCTGTCTTCAGGTCTTTCAGAGCATCCTTTATTCCCGACAGTTTATCATTTATCAGGTACCCTATCACTGCCAGCAGAGCCCCTATCACTATTGAAATTATACTGTCAGGCATCATTTAGCTCCTCCCTCTTATTCCCCGTCAGGTTTGGTTTTTACCACAGCGAATTTGCTGTTGAATAATTTTGCTCCCGCGTGAGCCACCATATCGTGCACCCACTGCAGGTTTGTTGTATCCCAGGATGAATTAACTTCTCCGTTCCTGTTCAATACAAATGCTACACCCGGACCGTAGAAAGCAGTAATGGAATATTTCGAACTCACCTGGGCTACATTCCCCGAAATAAACGTCCTGAACCCAAGCACATAGCCTATCTCACCTGATTCGAGATAGTTCGTATTGAATGTCATCGCGTCCCTGAGCTCCTCGATTCCAAAGAACTCATCTTCGATATTCGCGTCAATAACCAGCACCCTTCCGCTTTTTGGCACCTTATTGGTATCCATCAGCTTCTTGATTGCCAGCAGGTCGCCCCAGGAAAGGGTTTCTCCCGCGAAGTCCGATGCATTGGTCGTCGTCTGAGCCTGTGATACCACCAGGCTGTCGAACTTCTCCTGCAAGACCAGTGATGCTGAATTAAGATACTCCCTGATCAGAGAGCCTGCCGACTCGAACTGTGATAACAGCTCATCAGCAAGCGGAACTGCGTACCCCACCAGTGGGACATTAACCAGTGTGGTATCTGCCTTTGCCTTCTTTCTGTCGGAATCCACCAGCGGAGTACCGGCTGTTTTTACGATTGGAACTGCAAGGTCAGGTACGTCAACGGAGCTCGCTCCTGCCCTGACCATCGAATCAAATGCCCTATTCGCAAGCTGGAATACGCCCTGTGATTCTATCAGACGAGTAATAACACTGTCTGCTACGATTGTTTTTGAAAATGCCATAATAGTTTTTTATTTATTTAATATTTAAAAGCTTATTTCAATTAGTTTCTTGTTTATCTCTTTCGAAACCTAAACCCCCCTCTTATCCCCCCTTTGTACATTTATCCCTATGGGAAAGGGGGGAAGGCTTCGCTCGCGAAGGCAGGGGGGTTTAGAATATCTATATTTAACCCTCCCGGAAGAGATGCCTATTGCGCAAACTCGCTTTCTTCTCTTAAAGAGCTTATCTCCTCATCACTTAATAAACGCGAATACTTTCCCGGATTTTCGAGGATGTCACTGTATGTCAGCTTTGTCCCGTCATCCTTCATTAGCTTTTTATTGTCATTTCCTGTAAAGCCCGCCGTTGAGATCTTTCTTGAGTAAAGCTGTTTTGAAGGCATCTTTTCAATGTATGACCTGCAGGCTGTGAAATTTGATTCCGCCAATTCCTTCAGGCTTTCCTGCTCTGCAGGTGTGACCTTGCCTTCCGCGAGCGCGAATTTAAACAGTACGTCTATCGCTTCCTTCCTGAATTGCGCGTTCTCTTCAGCGAGCCTCGTGTATTCCTGCTCCAGCAGTTCGGCAAGCTTGTTTTCATCCGTGTCACCGCTCAGGTCCACCCCGATGCGGTTTGCAAATGCTAATAGTTTTTCCATTTTGTTTTCTTTTTTTGTTTTTGTAAAATTTCTTTTTCTTTTAAGTAATGTGTAGAGTATCTTTCCGGATACCATTTCGGGATTATAATTCCTCTCCGGCGCGGAAAACTCCAGCGGAGCAAGCCCAGCTACAGCCGGGCGGTTCGTCAGCGCGATAGCCACCAGGTATAGCTTGCCCTTCAGCGGCTTGTAATTCAGCTTCCCGAATTCCACAGAACACCGTCTGTACTTTTTATCCTTTACCATCCCTATGAGGTCATCATCCAGGTGTGAGAATGAAGCATAGAGCTTATCGCCTTCTGCTGTCAGGGATTTGACCCATCCGTAAGCCTTAGGTTCCTCCGGTGTGGTAGAACCCGGATGACCTATCCAGACGGGAGCTTCATACACTGCCGGGTCATATGACGCCGCTATCTGCGCGAGGTCTTCGGAAGTTACCGTCCCCTGCGGATATTCGCCCGCCGTAAATACGTGAAAATAATTTGAATCGTTTTTCGATCTTGTTTGCATTGTGGTAGCAATTTTAAGTTGAAAGTTGAAAGTTAAATGTTAAAAGATTTCAAGAGTACCTTTTAGTTTAACTTTGATACTATTTTATGTTTAGATTTCTACAGTATGGTAGTTGTAGAATACAAAGAATTATCTTTGTAAAAAAATCTATACAAAGTTACTTCAAACTCCACATCAAATGCAAACAAAAAAAGGATAGATAGCGCATCTATACAAAAGGGTGTTTAAGTAATTGTTTTACCAACGGTGATTTTTTTAGGTATTGACAGTGGAAAAAGTGTGAAGTGTGAAACCTTTGGTTAAGGAATTGTCAACAAGAAATAATTTTATTCAATGTAGCTCATCGCTGAGACTTCCCATATATGATCACTTCCGGGTACAAAATTTATTGTATAATCAATTCCTTCATTAGAAAATAGCTCTACCCCGCTTTCATCGTGTACGTGTATATGACTAAACCCATAGAATAACTCAACTTTCATTTCGTCCTTGCTCACCTCAGATAATCTGAGTTTAAAAAAACATCCTATCTCATTGTCATTTATACCTGAAAGATCTTTATACTCAACTGCATATTGGTTTTTATATGGATTAAATACCACCGAATCATTAATTATTAAATACTTCTTTACCATCTTTGACAAACAAAACGTCCTTTCAGAATCATCTATCTTATACTGGATACAAAAACTATCCAGCTCAGCTGAATTCACCACATACTCATAAGCCGCTTTATACCTTTTATATTCCGGGTCATCATCATTTTCGAATGAAAATGCAAACGGAATAAACAATATTAGAATTAAACTGCTCCTCATTAAT
>JAEYVS010000063.1 GCA_023429265.1 Bacteroidota bacterium
CCGATCTTGCTGTCCGGTATGAATATAAACTGCGATAAGGAGCTTCTCAGCTTTCTGAATTTTTCTTTAGGTACTTTTATCTGGATATTTTTGGGGTCAAATGCTTCTTTGCCGGTCCTCTCAATTATTATGTTGCTTCGAAGAGCTTCATCGAGAAGAGATTCGTCCACAGCAAAATATTTTTTGGGGCTGTCGGTAATAACAACCGGCTGCCATCCATAAAGCGGAAGGTATTTTGCAAATTTTAATGTCCTTTGTACACCCCCCATTCCCATTGGCGGGAAATAGTACGAAATGATCAATACTTTATTCAACCACTACCTCTCAATAAGTTATAAAAAGCAGGATACAATCCTGTACTATAGAACTATGAGTTCTTTTGGCGACCTGTTCAATATCTCACATCCGTCTTCGGTAATTACAACATCATCCTCAATTCTTACGCCTCCTAGCCCTTCCACATAAATACCGGGCTCTACTGTCATGACATTATTAATTTCAAGCTTACTTTTACTGAACTGATTGAACCTTGGTGCTTCGTGAACATCATAACCTAATCCATGACCAAGTCCATGACCAAAATTTTCACCGAACCCATTTTCTTTGATATAATTTCTCGCAGCGGCATCGACCTTTTTACAGGAAGCTCCTTTTTTAATCAATTCCAATGCCTTCAGCTGAGCTTCAAGAACAATATTGTAAATATTTCTTAATTCATCTGATACTTCGCCGACCGCAACTGTTCGGGTCATGTCAGAATTAAATCCCTTGTAAGCAGTTCCATAATCAAGTGTTAGCATATCGCCTCGTTGAATTACTCTATTAGTCGGGTGAGCATGGGGTAATGCGCTATTTGGACCGCTTGCTACTATTGGATCAAATGCATTTCTTTCACCGCCCAGCTTCATCTGAATATATGTAATATCAGCTGCCAATTCTCTTTCTGTTGTACTACCTGGTCTTATCGCTCCCAGAATATGTCCGAAAGCGTTATCAGTAATTTCTACAGCTTTTCTTATGCAGTCCAGTTCATTAGCCGTTTTAACAGCCGTGATGGTTTCAACAAGACCCTGTATTGGCACAAGTTTTGAATCGAGCATATCATTGAGTGATTCATATGCAGCGTAGTTCATTGTTCCTGATTCAAATCCAACACTCTTGATCTTTTCCTTCTTAGCAATCTTTTTCAAAAAATCGAATGAACCCTGTTTTGAAATAATCGTTTCAAAGCTTCCTGACACCGTATCTTTTACAACTGTCTTATAACGAAAGTCTGTTACAAAGTAAGCTTTCTTAGGTGTAATGAAAATTACACCGGCGCTTCCCATAAAACCACTGAGATATTTTATGCTTGTTAAATTCGTAACAAGGAAGGAATCTGCTTTATATCCGTTAAGGGCTTCCCTTATGGCATTAATTCTACCCATTACAATAGTATTTTTTTCAAATAGCATTAAAATTACTCAATCTACTCAGCAAATTCAATTCAAGATATAATGTAATTGCTACTATTTAGTCTAAGTCACGGGATTTGAATTCTTCAGCTAATTTCTTCATTTTAGCCTCTTTTTGTTCGGCAATTAAGGATGCAACTATTGAACCAATAAGTACTAAAGCTATAAACCCCAATGATATTCCGATCGGTATATGGTAAAGGTCTGATATGACCATTTTAACTCCTACAAAACATAATATTACAGCAAGACCGATATTAAGATACCTGAAATAATCCATTATACCGGCTAAAGCGAAATAAAGAGATCTGAGTCCGAGAATTGCAAAAATATTTGAAGAATATACAATGAACGGATCTTTTGAAATAGCGAGGATTGCCGGGATTGAGTCAATTGCGAATATCAGGTCAGTTGATTCTATAACAATCAAAACTAGTAATAATGGTGTCCCAACCAATCTGCCCATCTTTCTAACAAAAAACTTTTCCCCACGAAAAGTGTCTATGACTGGGATAAATCTTCTTATTAATTTAATAACAGGGTTTCTTCCTGGTTCTATTTTTTCTTCTGACTTTTGTAAACCAAGCTTAATACCTGTTATAATAAGAAATGCTCCAAAAACGTAAATTAACCATTCAAACATATTTAACAGTGCAATACCTGCTGCAATGAATATTCCTCTCATTACAACCGCGCCAATTATCCCCCAGTATAAAGTCTTATGCTGGTATTTAGGTGGAACTTTGAAGTATTTAAAAACTACCACAAAGACAAAATATTATCTACACTAAGTGATTTTTCTATCAGATATCCTGATAAAAATTCGAGCCCTGCCTGCTTTCCAAGATAAAAATAAACTCCCAAATTAAATAATAATGCAAGACTTATCCATACACCACTCCATATAACTGCTTCTTTTACCGATATCTCATGAGCCTTTCGGTTGAATACTCCCAGGTCTAATATCATCATTATTGTTACAACTACTCCAAAAACTATCCAACCAACTAAATGGTGATCCATATTCTAAAATTTTAAGCAATAAAAATACATGTTTTTCCGTTCATTTACTATTATCTAATTCTTTCTAACATTGAGACAATTTTGTACATATAATTATAACTTTTTATAAACAATTTTTGTATAATCTAAATTACAATGGACATTTTAGCAGATTTTTTTTCAAAACTAGGAGACCTTGAAGAGTTAATTCGATGGGGAGGGCTTCTTGTTCTAACCATAATAGTTTTTGCTGAGACCGGTGTACTTGCCGGGTTTTTCCTGCCGGGTGATTCGCTTCTTCTAACAGCCGGACTTCTTGCTTCTCAAGGAATTATTGATATTTACGGAATTTTATTTTTCCTCACTACCGCTGCTATTGTTGGTGATAGTTTTGGATATTGGTTTGGTAAAAAAACAGGTCCAAGGATTTTTAAAAAGGAAAAATCACTTTTATTTGCAAAAGAGCACTTAGTAAAGGCAAACGAATTTTATAATAAATATGGCGGCAAAACTATTATTTTGGCCCGATTTATACCTTTCGCGCGTACCTTTGTACCCGTTATTGGAGGTGCCGCTAAAATGCCATATAAAAGCTTTTTTATTTATAATGTAGTTGGGGGTATAGTATGGGTATTCTCACTTTCACTCCTTGGATATTATTTTGGTGATATACCTATAATTAAGAATAATTTTGAGTATGTTATAATTGCTGTAATTGTCATTTCTTCTATTCCTGCTGTAAAATTTATATATAAAATGATTTTTAGAAAAAAGACCACTGTTGTTAATCTTTAGAGACTCCACTAAAACCTCTATTTACATTGACAATTCTAAGTTTTTAAAGTAATTTACCGTTTGTCATTTTTTGCTAAAGTATTGACTTTAGCCCGAAATCAACTAATAATTAACGTTTTTACGGAGTATTAACTTGAAGCAAAATCTTTCAAAGATAATCCTTACTGTTGTTCTGATTGCGCTTGCCATTTATGCACTTTACCCTACATACGAAGACTACAAATTGCAGCAGGAGCTGACCAAACTCAGCGGACAGGACAGCATTACATTTATAGATCAGAATGGGCAGGAGTTAAAAGATGCCCAGGAGAAAAGGATAAAACTCGGACTCGATCTTAAAGGCGGTATGTATGTTGTACTTGATGTTGATGTTATGAAGCTCTTAAATGACCTGGCCGTAAGGAAGGACCAGCAGCTTGAGCAGATCCTCGAAGAGATGAAGACTTCCAACCTGGACACTGATGAGCCCATCATAGACGTCCTACAGCAGAAACTTACAGACAGAGGACTCACACTTAAATCGTATTACGGCGAGATCAGGGATACCGAAGATGAAATTGAAGGTAAGCTGAACCAGGAAATTGACGGTGCTATAGAAAGAGCGGTTGAAGTCGTAAGAAACCGTGTTGATCAGTATGGTGTTGCCGAGCCACAGATACAAAAGGTTGGTGGAAACAGAATTATCGTAGAGCTTCCGGGTGTAAGCAATCCTGCTGACGTAAGGCAATTGCTTCAGGGTACAGCTTTACTTGAATTTAAAATGGTTTACGATCCGCAGAAAACTGTGGAGGTAATGCAGAAAGTTAACGAAGTTCTGGCAAAGGATACATCGCTATCAGGAAATACAGGTGGTGATGTGAACCCCGTAGATATGCTCACCGGTACTACTAATGATACCTCAAAGAAGCTTTCTTCTGATACTATTAAAAGCGAAAATAATACAGCAGGAAAAAACGATACAACTAAGAAAACTGATACTACTAAAAAAGCTGCTGACACCACCAAAAAACTTACTGACACTACAAAAAGAAACGATACCACAGGCGGAAATGACACTTCCTCAGGTTCTGACACCGGGCAGTCACTTGATACCAATCAAATGACCCAGGAAGAGTTTATGAAAGAGAATCCTTTATTCTTTACATTAGTACAGATAAATCCTGAAAGTGGTGTTGCTGACGGGTATGTATCAGAAATGGATAAAGCTAAAGTAGACAGATACCTTTCAAGACCGGATGTTAAAGCTGTGATTCCTCCTGATATGCAGTTCTTATGGTATCAGAGAACTTTTAACGCAGAAGATGGTGCAGTTGTATATACTTTATTGGCAGTTAAGAAGACCCCTGAATTAACAGGAAAGTCAGTTGTAGATGCAGTCGCAACTATTGATCCAACTGATAATACTCCTGTGGTTAATATGAGAATGGACAGCGAAGGTGCAGGGCAATGGGCTAGAATAACCGGCGCAAACATTGGTAAAAGATGTGCTATTGTTCTTGATAATGTAGTTTACTCAGCCCCGGTAATACAATCAAAAATTACGGGCGGTAGTTCGGTTATACAGGGAATGGGCAGCGTGAATGAAGCTGAGCTTCTTTCGATCGTTTTAAAAGCCGGTGCCTTACCCGCTCCGCTTAAGATCATTGAAGAAAGAACCATTGGACCTTCTCTTGGGGAAGATTCCATTCAGGCAGGTATTGTTTCTTCAATTGCAGCATTAATACTCGTAGCACTCTTTATGATAGTTTATTACAGGAGCGGTGGCGTTGTTGCTGATTTTGCTTTATTGATTAACGTGCTATTTGTACTCGGTATAATGGCAACATTCAAGGCTACTTTAACATTACCCGGTATCGCAGGTTTCATCCTTTCATTAGGTATGGCTGTTGATACTAACGTTCTGATCTTTGAACGTATTCGTGAGGAAATGGCGATAGGTAAGCCAATGAAGACAGCTTTAGAGATAGGTTACAAAAAAGCATTTTCAGCTATTCTTGATTCACATATTACAACGGTTATAACCGGTATTATTCTTTATCAATTTGGAACAGGTCCTATCCAGGGATTTGCAATTACACTTTTATTTGGTATTGTTGCAAACTTATTCACAGCAATAGTTATAACACATATAATGTTTGACATTTTCCTTGAAAGAGGATGGAAATTTGGTTTTGGGCAATAACTTTTTCAGGATAATAGTTTTAAAATATAATATTTAATGAGACTTTTCGAAAATACAAATATAGATTTCCTCGGTATAAGAAAGAAATTCTACCTCGTTTCGCTGGGTATTATCATACTGGGGATTGTTGCACTCTTTATTAAACCTATTCCTTTCGGTATTGATT